>CAZROZ010000067.1:0-8696 GCA_964601745.1 uncultured Lachnospiraceae bacterium
CCTTTCGCATGTCATTCATGGGAAGGTGTTGCTGCATGTGTAATGTACCACAAAAGGGGAAAAAGGAAAAGGAAAAAATCTGACGGATTGGATAGTGCAAGTGAATACGGAACAGGATTGCGGAAGCTGTCCGGTTAATTTTTACAACCCGCTTGTACATTCTGCTAAATTGTGATATGGTGAACCCAACCTATAGAGAGTGCGTGAGGGACAAGCCCGTGGACCGCACAGCAACCTGCCGGCAGGCAAGGTGCTAATGCTTGATCGATAGGGTAGGACCAATAGCAACAGCCCTATTGAGACGATAGGGCTGTTTTTTTCGCTCTTTATGGGAATTTTCCAATGAAGGAGCGGTGACAAAAATGAACACTTATATTCAATCCGTGGATGCGGAGAATGCAATTTTTCATGTGGGGGTTAAAAAAGACGGGACTCTGCAGGACATAATCAACGTACGTCTGCCTTTCGGGAACCTTGCGCTTCTCATGAAACTGCTGAACACCAATCGTCCTGGCGGGAAGTGCTTCGACGAGAATGATGACAGCGGTTACTTTTTCATGTACGATAACAGCAGAACGAAGCCGTATCCCAGTGTGATGGTGTGGAAATACAAGAGAGACGGGGAGAGGCGCATTATTGTCGATGTCCAAAAAGAAGACCTGCATATCATTCCCTACGTGGTGGATACTTTTTTGCGCTGAGAAAAGCAAGAAAGGATTAGACTAATCTCGGCGGATTGGCCTTCGAGCAGTCCATCCGCCTGTCCATTGCGACTGGGCTTTTAGAGCAAACTCCCATGTCCCACATATGGGACACCACCATATATGAAAGCCCACGGATTGCTCCGCGCCTGCGGCGCTCTCGCAATCCTACCCCGTATTCGCAAATCGCGTCGCTCCCTGCGGTCGCGCCGCTTTTTTGCTCATTGGCCTGCAAGCAGTCCATCCGCCTGTCCATTGCGACTGGGCTTTCATAGTACAAAACCGGGGAGCCGCATCTTTTACAGGTGGACTCCCCGGTATGATTCTATTGATAGTTAGTTTCAAATTTATCTTCTGCTGTGCGAGATAGCGTGATACTTCACGTGCAAATCCTCTTATTCTTCTGTCCCGGCTTCTGCTGCAGCTTCCTCAGGAGCTGCTTCCGGTGCCGTCTCTTCGACGGGAGCTTCTTCTGCGGTTTCTTCTTCTGTGGCTGTGGGAACTTCCTCCTCTGCGGATACTTCCAAAGCGACCTCATCCACAGCAGGCGCCTCCTCTGGCGCTTGAACAGCTTCTTCTTCGGGAACTTCCGCAACAGGAGCCGCTTCTTCCGGAATTTCCTCCGCTGCCTCTGCGGAACCCTCATCCCCCGTCTCTACAGTCTCTTCTACCGGAGTCGCTTACTAGACAGCCTCTTGAGCGGTCACTACGGGGACTTCTTCCACCGCCGGTGCCTCCTCAACAGGAGCTTCTTGAACGGCATCTTCCACAGGTGCCTCCTCTTTCACATTCTCCACAGGAGTCTCATCGGAATAAGCCAGTGTCTCCTCTTCCCTCACCTCGTGGACACGAGGCGTCCTCGGCGTAATCGCACGGATACTCAGGCTGATCTTCTTGGTATCTGGATTAAAATCTACAACCTTGGCAGTGACTTCCTGTCCCACCGTCAAATAATCCGAAGGCTTCTCCACATGCTCTCTGGCAATCTGGGAAACATGAAGCAGGGCATCAACGCCTTCCTCCAGATTGATGAAAGCACCAAAATCCGTCATCCTCGCCACTTTGCCGGTGACGATCTTGCCAATGCCGTATTTCTCCTCGGCGTTGATCCATGGATTCTTGTCCGGGAAACGACGGGTCAGAGCGATCTTCTCACCCTGGATGGACTTGATCATCACAGTGAGCTTCTCGCCGACCTTGACAAATTTCCGGGGGTTATCCACTCTGCCCCAGGACATCTCAGAGATATGAAGCAAACCGTCCGCGCCGCCCAAATCCACGAAAGCGCCGAAATCCGTCACATTCTTCACGGTGCCTTCCATCACCATGCCCGGCTCAATCCGTGCAAAGAGTGCCTCCTGCATTTCTTTCTTGCGTGCGAGAAGCAGCTGCTTGCGGTCCCCGATGACTCTGCGTCTGCGAGGATTGAACTCTGTAATGACGAATTCGATCTCCTGGTCCGCGTATTTCTCCAGATTCCGCTCATATACATCAGATACCAGGCTGGCAGGAATAAAGACTCTGGCTCCCTCTACCTCAACGCTCAGACCACCATTGACGACAGCGGAAACCTTGGCTTTTAAGACTTCCTTATTCTCAAAAGCCTCCTCCAGGCGCTTATTGCCTCTCTCTATGGCAAGACGCTTGTAAGTCAGCACCACCTGACCGTCCCCGTCATTGACCTTCAGCACCTTGGCCTCCATGGTATCCCCCACCTTCACCACAGTGGTGAGGTCCAAATTGGAATTATTGGTATACTCATTCCGGGTAATGATACCGTCCGACTTATAACCGATATTCAGGACAATCTCATCCTCCTTCACATCGATCACAGTACCCGTCACAACTTCCCCATTGTGAATCGTCACCAGCGATTCCTCCAGCAATTGATCAAAACTCATCTCCGACATCCCTGTCTGAACCTCCTTAATCATATAATTTGGGGTGGACGCCCCCGCCGTAATCCCTACGCTATAATACGATTTAAACTTACTCAAATCCAGGTCAACGAATGTCTGTATATAATAAGTCTCGTCACACTCGCCCAGGCATATCTCGAAGAGTTTCTGCGTGTTCGAACTATTCTTACTTCCTATTACTATCATCGCATCCGACTGTTGTGCCAACTGCCTGGCTTCGGTCTGCCGCGCTGTCGTAGCATTGCAAATCGAGTTCATAGCCTGTATATCATAGCTCTTTTGTGAGAGAATTTCAACCAAAACTTTAAATTTATTATAGTGAAATGTGGTCTGGGCAACCACGCACACCGGTCTATCCCCTATCGGGGTAAAATTCCGGGCCTCCTCTTCGGTAGAGAGCACTGCGGCAGGTCCTGTACACCAGCCGAGAATGCCCTGCACCTCCGGATGATCCGCGGCACCGATGATCACCACTTCCCTTCCTTCTCTGCCGGCCTTTTCCACCTGCCTGTGGATTTTCTGCACATAAGGGCATGTGGCGTCAATGATCTGCACACCGCGGCTGTTTAAAATCTCATAGATTTTCTTTCCCACGCCATGGGAACGAATCACGACGATGCTGCCCTCCGGCGCGTCTTCGGGGCATTCCAAAATCTTTACCCCCTTGCGTTCAAAAGACTCCACCACCGTCTCATTGTGAATGATGGGGCCCAGCGTATAGACCGGAATTCCTCTCTCGCACTGCTGTTGTACCAAATCCACCGCGCGTTGAACGCCGAAACAAAAACCGGCAGTTTTCGCCACCCGCACCTGCATGTCATTTCCCCGTTCTTTCCTGAAACCATCGTAAAATGGTCTCCGTCACCTCTTCCCGGGTTAAATCCGAGGAATCCAGTAAAATGGCATCTTCTGCCTGACGAAGGGGAGAGAGCTCCCGCTCCATGTCCTGTCTGTCCCGCTCCCGCATGTCAGACTCAATCTGAGCGAGATCGGCGCTGACCCCCTTTTCCCGCAATTGCAGAAACCGTCTTTTTGCCCGCTCGGCGTTACTGGCGGTTAAATATACTTTCAAAGTGGCATTCGGCAGCACGTGCGTCCCGATATCTCTGCCATCCATCACTACATTTTTCTTCAGCGCCAGCTGCTGCTGCAGAGCCACCAGTTTCTCCCTGACGCCCTGGTAAGTCCCTGCCAGAGAGGCCATGGCTCCCACTTCCTCTGTGCGGATCTGGCTGTTGACATTCTCGCCGTCCAGCAGCACCACCTGCTCCCCATCCGTATAATCCAGGGAAACTTCCGCCTGTGCCGCCGCGGCCTCTACTGCCTCTTTGTCCCTTCCCGGGATTTGATGCCGGATCAAATACAGAGCGATGGCCCGGTACATGGCACCGGTATCCACATAGAGGAAAGAAAGGCGTGCCGCCAACTCTCTGGCGACAGTGCTCTTGCCGGCACCAGCCGGCCCGTCTAACGCAATGCTGTACATTGAATTTTCCCCTTTCAAAATCAGGATGGAACTCCTCCATTTCAAATCGTCGTTTTTTCACCCAGACAATAGGCAGCGGCTCCTTTTCCCGCTGCGTGTCCGGTACTCCATGCGATCTGCAGATTATAGCCGCCAGTCAGAGCATCCACATCCAGTACTTCTCCCGCAAAAAACAGTCCTTTCACCTTTTTGGACGCCATCGTGGCAGGATCTACCTCCCGCACATTGACGCCGCCCTTGGTGATCACGGCCTCAGAAAATCCTCCCATCCCGGTTATCGTCAAAGGAATTCCTTTCACCACCGTGCAGAGCGCTTCCCTCTCCGATCGCGTGATCTCTGGCGCTCTTTTTTGCGGGTCCACACCGGAGAGCTGCACTACCACTGGAATCAGACGCTTCGGCAGCAATTGATCCAGACAGTGACAGAGCTGCCTCGTCCCGGCGGACTGCAGATCCCGTATCAGCCGGGCAGAGAGTGTCTCTCTTGACAAAGCTGGCTTGCAGTCAATCTGTCCCCGGGCTGGAAATGGCGTTTCCTCTCCCGCCAAGTATGAACTGGCAGTCAACGCCAAAGGGCCGCTGACCCCGCAATGAGTGAAGAGCAGTTCCCCCTGTCCCTGATAAAGCTTTTTTCCGCCAGTCTGCGAAGAAAAACCCATGCGCTTTTGATCAAGCTGTCTTCCTCTCGTCTGCAGGGAAAAACCCACCTGTTTTAAAGTCAACCCCTGCAGCTTCAGGACCCAGTCGTCCTCTGTAATAAGTCCAGTCAGGGAGGGAGAGCAGGGTGTGATGGAATGTCCTGCCTGCATGGCGAAGCGATATCCGTCCCCGGTAGAACCGGTTGCGGGATAGGACAGTCCTCCACAAGCGATGATCACTGCCCTGGCACGAATTGATCTTCCATTTGAAAGTCTCACCCCGCAGCATGCCCCGTCTTCCAGAATCAAAGACACGACTTCCTGGTTTTTCTCAATCCGAACCCCGTCCGCAAGGAGTGCTCTCTCCAGTGCGGCTGTCACATCACTGGCCTTGTCCGAGACAGGGAAAACCCGGTTCCCCCGCTCCACCTTCAAAGGACAGCCCAAAGCTGGCAGCAGTGTCATCATGTCTCTGGGGGAGAACGCTGTCGACGCCCGCAGGAGAAATTTCGGATTGCGCATCACATGGGACAAAAATGTCTCCGGTTCACAATCATTGGTCACATTGCAGCGGCCTTTTCCAGTGATGTAGAGTTTCTTTCCTAATTTCTCGTTCTTTTCTAGAAGTGTGACATGCAGATCGGACTCTTTGGCGGCAAAAAAGGCGGCCCGCATCCCGGACGCTCCGCCGCCAATGATAATAATATCCACAAAAAACGCCTCCCTTTCCAGGAAAACCGCCACATAGGAACAATTGGACTCAACAATATAAACTCAACAATGTAAACTCAACAATATAAACTCAATATAAAGGTAAAGTCTCGTGGGCAACATACGGCGCAGCACCAGGAAGGAAAGTCCGGGATCATTTCATTCCCGGCTGTCTTCCTACTTCGAAGGGGATGCCGCCACCGGCCTCACTCATAAGAATCATAGAGCCCATAGGAGATATGACTGCTCTGATAGACATCTCCCTCAATCCGCAGATAGACTTTCCTGCAGCCCTCCACATTATCCAGCAGGCTATGGGAGAGACAGTCCAGAATCGCTGTCTCCAGGTCCTCCTCCGTGTCTGCCACCGGGGGCTTCTCAGCGGAAAAATCCAAAATCACCGAATCCCCATCCATCGAAGCAGAGAGCAGTCCAACCTCAATGTCATTGGCTCCCAATTCCTCTAGCACTAATCCTGTCACCGTCTTCGGAGTCAGTTCGTCCTCCTTTGGCACCAGGCGGGTGACAGAGGAAATCTCCATAGAGGCCGGATCCAGCGTATAGACCTGTACCTCTCTGACTGAATTCAACGATTCAGGAACCTTCGTATACATCTTCTGGGTCGTGCTCTGATCGCCGACTGTCGTGGTGTCCTCCAGATCCACAACCGCCTCTTCAGACTCCTCCGCTTGAGGCACTTGTCTCACCTGTCTCTGTCCGCAGCCGCCCAAAATCAAAAAAGCTGTACTGCAACACAGCAATAAAAAGAAGCAGACTCCCTTCTTTGGTATGATCATTGTGCCTCACCCTCTCTGTCTTCCTACAATCCGTCTCTTAAAACTGATGCGTACACTGTAGTATAGAGTTGTGGCACTTTTATGATATTAATTGGTCTCTTTACAGCCTGCAAAAGGCAGGGTGAACCCCATGCTCCAAATATGGGGCATCACCATGAATGAAAGTCCACGGGAGGGATTTATTCTCCCTGCAGGCATCTTCTGGCCAAGTCCATGGCGCTGATCACCGACTGCTCCCGGACTTTTGCCCGATTGCCGGAGAAATGATATTCACAGACCGTTACTTTCTTTTTATAATTGCACGCGATGTAAACAAGCCCCACCGGCTTTTTCTTGCTGCCGCCGTCCGGTCCCGCGATTCCGGTAATCGCCACGCCGATGTCCGCTTTTGTGACCTTGCAGACACCTTTGGCCATCTCTCGGGCAGTCTCCCTGCTGACGGCGCCGAATTCCTTCAGCGTGCTCTTTTTCACGCCCAACAGCCGGTTCTTTGCTTCATTGCTGTAGGTGACAAAGCTTAATTTCAGTACTTTGGAAGCACCCGGCACATTGACCAGCCGCCCTGCAAGCAGTCCTCCGGTGCAGGATTCCGCCAGCGAAATGGTGCAGTTTTTCTTTTTCAGGACAGACACCACCACATCTTCCAGCGAACTGTCCTCATCCATACTGTAGATATCCCTGCCGAACCGCTCAGTCATTTGATCCATCACCGGCTTCAGGAGCTTCTGTGCTTCTTTTGGGCTTTTCGCCCGGGCTGTAATTCGCACATCCACGGTCCCCACTTTGGCGTAAGTGGCGATGGTTGGATTGGACTGACCGGCGATCAAGTCCGCAATCTTGTCTGCCACAGCACTCTCTCCCACTCCACAGAGTTTGACCATTTCCGTGTAGAGCCGATATGGGGTGAGTGATGCCAAAAGCGGCGCAACTTTCTCTTCAAACATCGGGTATAATTCATCCGGCGGACCTGGGAGAAGGAATACACTTTTCCCCTCCTCGGTCTGTAATGCCAACCCCGGGGCTGTCCCATTGTCATTGTCCAGCACCGCGGCCCCCTCCGGAATCAATGCCTGTTTCCAGTTATTTTCCGTCACCTTCCGATCCGGCGTTTTCCCAAGATAGGAAGCAATCCGCTCTCTGGTACGGGCATCTTCCATCAGCGGAAGCCCCAGCACCTGCGCTGTCACTTCCTTGGTCAGATCGTCCGGCGTCGGTCCCAGTCCCCCGGTGAGAATCACCACATCCGACCGGGACAAAGCCGCTTTGAGCACTTCCTCCAAACGCTGCGCATTGTCCCCCACCGTGGTTTCCCGATAGACACTCAGTCCCAGCGCCGTGCACCGCTCTGAGAGATAACTGGCATTGGTATTCACGATATTGCCCATGAGGAGTTCCGTTCCCACCGTCAAGATCTCTGTGACAATCGGGGCAATCGCTTCCCGCGTGTTTCCCTGTTCCTCCTCCAAAGCCTGCAGGTGTTCTTTGCCTGACTCCTCACTGCTCTTTTCCCTTTTCATAATCTCCTCCCAAATTTTTCATAATCTACTCCCAAATTAGATACTCCCCTCTTGATTCTTCCTGTACCGGTCTGTCTTATCTGCTCTCCTCCACCAGAACCTGCCTGTTGCGCCAGATATAATCCACCAGAGAAATCACGGTGAAGAACACCGCCAACAAGAGAAAGGCCTTCTCAAAAACGGCATAGATCGGATTGTCCAGGTGAATGATCAGCAAAACGCACGATACCATCTGCGCTGTGGTCTTGATCTTCCCCAAATATCCAGCGGCAATGACCACGCCCGCGTCGGCAGCCACCAGCCGGAATCCGCTGATGATAAATTCCCGGGCTATGATGATCAAAATCGCCACCACCGGGGCTCTTCCCATGGAGGAAAAGCAGATCAGCGCACTGCACACCAGCAGTTTATCCGCCAGCGGATCCATAAATTTGCCAAAATTGGTGACCAGATTGTTCTTCCGCGCCAGATAGCCGTCCAGAAGGTCTGACAAGCTGGCAATCACAAAAATCACGGCAGCGATATAATTGCTGCCCGGCACCAAATCCGTCAGCAGAAAAAAGAGAAAAATCGGAATTAATACCACGCGAAAGCATGTTATTTTATTGGGCAAATTCATTTTACCTTCTCCTCATATAAGATACCCTGCAGATCATACTCGTACGTGTCTGACACCTTGACCATGACAAATTCCCCGTTCTGAAGCGGACGAGGGGACAAGATGAAAACACAACCGTCCACATCCGGCGCATCCCGGTAGGTGCGTCCCGCATAGGACTTATTTTCCGGAAAATATTCGTCCACCAGAACTTCTACGATTTGTCCCTGCTGCCGCCTCCCCTTCTCAAAGGAGATGGCCTGCTGCAATTTCATCAGTTCCGCCCGCCGCCTCTCTTTCTCCGGTTCCGGGATTTGATCCGGCATCAA
>CAZROZ010000068.1:0-8642 GCA_964601745.1 uncultured Lachnospiraceae bacterium
TCCGGAGATCATTGCAGTTGCAAACCGACAGCACAATAACGAGGGATTTCGCGGTGTACGCGAATATGGGATTGCTACCACTGGAAGGGGGAAGGCTTCAGAGTGCATTTCCTGCCGTCAATGTGAGAATGCCTGCCCTCAGCACTTGAAGATAACAGAATACTTAAAACAGTGTGCAAGGACTTTTGAATGATGGAAAGGTATGGACCATAAAACAGATCATAGCGATCAACGTAAAGTCCCTGTAAGAATTGGAATACGGAGAACTGCTGGACAAGGCTGCCTCCAGGGGAACCCATTGGGAAACCACATGAAAGAAAAGCCTGGGTAAGAGAACAGCTGTGCGCTGCATGCTTATCCAGGCTTGAATTAGTTTGCTGGTTTAAAGAATTTTACTGCTGTTAAAAACATAAAATTTGTGCCGCTTTGATTTCCAGGAAGCCCCTTTCATCATGCAAGAGCGGAATTTTATATCAGCAGTGATAGAAGTCGAAAGATCGTCATAGGGACACCTCCGCGGAGAGGGTCAGTCATCCTCATCATTCTCCTCATAGTCGTCGTAATCGTCATCCTCGTCGTAGTCGTAATCGTAATCATCATCCTCGTCATATAGCTCATCGAATTCTTCGCTGTCCAGCAGTTCATCGAAGGCGTCCGAGGCGATTTCATATTCCTCATCGTCGTCAATGTTGTCCAGAATCGGATTGTCGTCTTCGTCCACGGAAAAGCGGTAGAGATAAACTTCGCTCGCTTCATCCTCGTCCTCTGTGACAGGGAGCAGCGCAATATAATCCTGGCCATTTTCTTCCGCGGTAAAGACAGTGAGGACGCTGCATTCCACTTCTTCTCCGTCATCCAGAGTCAAAGTGATAATCATTTCTTCGTCTTCTTCTGCAAAATCGTGATCGTCATGAATATGTTCGTTCATTGTAAATCCCTCCTTTTTCCGTGTTTCCTTTCCTAATGGGTAGTATGGGCAGCTCGTCACGCGACGGTGATCAGTTCATATTCCTTTGAGCCAATGCCGAGATCCACCGCTGCGTCGATGGTGTGTGCACCGTTCAGCGATTCAATCCGCTCCAGCAGATGATCCCTGCCCGGATCGTCAGAGGCATAGACCAGATCCAGACAGGCCTGGTCAATGGCGACAGGGTCAAGAGAAACCAGAATCCCAATGTCTTTCATACAGGGATCCTCCGCCACAGCACAGCAGTCACAGTCCACAGACATGTTTTTCATCACGTTGACATAGACCGCGTTTCCGTGGAAGAAATTCACCACAGAGGAAGCCGCGTCCGCCATGGATTCCAGGAAGGAGTCATGGTCGGATGTCCAGAACGCGTCTACATCGCCTGCACCGTGAATATACGCCTTTCCATAGGAAGAAGCGATGCCGATGGAGAGCTGCTTCAATGCGCCGCCGTACCCGCCCATGGGATGTCCCTTAAAGTGAGAGAGCACCAGCAGAGAATCGTAATTGGCCAAATCCTTGCCCACAAAATTTTTCTTAATCCTCTTGCCATTGGGGATGGGCAGCTCCAGATCAGGTCCCTCCGCGTCCAGAAGATCTACGGTGAAATATTTGCTCCACCCGTGCTGTTCCAGAGTCTGCAGGTGCCGTTCGGTGGTATTGCGGGAGCCGTCATATGCCGTATTGCACTCGGTCACGGTCCCACCAGTAAAATCAATGATCGGCTTCCAAAAATCCGGACGCAGGAAATTCTGATTGCCCACCTCACCGGAATGAAGTTTCACAGCCAGCTTCCCAGGCAGCTCGCGTCCAAGAAGCTGATATAATTCCACGACCTTTTCCGGCTCCATGGTCTTTGTAAAATAAACAGTTGACTTCACGATCTTTCCTCCTTCTGCTGCGGTTGGAAAATTCTGCCCTGTCGCTCTGCAGCGCCAGTCATGATGAAAAACCCAACCACATGATTGCCCCTTGGGTACCCCACACTTTACACCAAAGGGGAGGAAACTGCAATGAAAAAATAATGGCTTCCCGTCAATGACAGAAATTTTTGATGTGCGAGATAAAAATCGCAGTTTTACAATGAACGACAGTATTCACATCGTCTTGATTTTCAATTACTTTTTGCATCTTAATGCTGCTCTCACATACAAAAAGGACCTTTACACATTCCCGAGCAGGACCCGGGATAATCTGCCCTGCGCTATCTTTTTCAGCTGTTGGAGCAGGGATAGGTCTGTGGCTGGAGCGTGCATCTTGTGGCGCGGAAAATAGCGGGTAAGGTGCAGGGGAAGATCCGGGTCAATCCCCGCGATCCAATCTGCCTCCGTCTGCATGTCCTCAAGGCTGTCATTGAAACCAGGCACGATGAGAGAAGTCAGCTCCACGTGGCAGCGGGAAGCAGCCAGCGTGATGGATGTCTTCACCGTCTCCAGGTCGCCGCCCAGCCGCTGGTAGATTTCCGGGCGAAAGCCTTTTAAGTCAATATTCATCGCGTCAATGAATGGCAGTAGTTCCTCGAAGATGGATCGCTCTGCCATCCCATTTGTCACCAGGACCGTTTTCATTCCATTTTCCCGCAGGAGTTTGGCGCAATCCCGCACATATTCATATCCGATCAGCGGCTCATTATACGTGAAAGCGACGCCGATATTTCCCCGCTGAGATTCTTTTTCAGCCAGAGCGCAGAGCTGCTCCGGGGAGAGATGATAGGACGGGATGCGACTGGCTGCGCCTGGATCCGAAATCTCATAATTCTGGCAGAAAGGACAAGCCATATTGCACCCAAAGCTCCCCACGGAGAGGATAAAGCTGCCAGGATAATAGAAGGCAAGCGGTTTCTTCTCAATGGGATCCATGGCAATCGAAGTCAAAGTGCCGTAATTGACGCATTGAATTTTCCCATTCCTATTTTTCCTGGCACCGCACCTGCCGCAGGATCCCTCCGGAATCAGGCAGTGATGCGGGCACACGGGACAGCGCATAGGGCCGCCTTTGGGAGGATGATTGTCAGACATGTCGCACCACCTCAAAGCGATAGAGCCGGACATCCTTTTCCAGAGGATGAATCCCTGCTTTTCTCTTGGCGATCGCAATCTGATCCTCCACAGTATCCACTCCTTCCAAATCAGGAAGAAGCAGTCCCCGGCGAGAGCCTTTCTCCACGATGACACCATAGCGTTTCGCATCCAGCTCCTCCGCTGAGGCTATCGGCTCCGCCTCACCCAGCACGTCCACGTTGATGACGAGGTGGTCCAGTTCCTGGACTGTCACCGCAGGGAAACGGGGATCATAATTGGACGCGGAGATGGCATTGGCAATGATCTCGTCTGCCAGAGTGGATCTGGTGGGTGCGATGGTCCCGATGCAGCCCCGCAGTTCCCCGTTTTCGTGGATGGACACAAAAGCACCGGCTCTCGTGGTGCGCAGTTCCTCCGGTAATTCTGTCTCTTTCGGCTGGTAAAGCTTCCTCTCCCGGGTAAATAGATCAATGGTCTCCTTTGCCAAACGAACATATGCATCCATGACGCGTCCTCCTTCGATGATGGCGAAGTGAAAAATGTTTTATCGTGGTTTTTCCTTCCGATGCCGCGCTATCGGCGGTGCATGAGAGCTGCGCTGTCAACGATAACCCTAGACAGCTCGCAATTGCGGACAGGCTGCCTGTGCCATCGCTGGTTTGCTTTTTGGCGTTCTACTGAGGGTGAGAGCGGGACAGTGGATCGATTTCCGCCTTTGTGTGGTAAATCGCGAATCCATATCCCACGCCGAAGGTGGCCTCATGGGTCAGAGGAATGGTTTCTCTCTCCAGCCCGTCGAATGCCCCTCCCAAGATGGTGAAGGAGCGATGTCCGCACTCCATGCTCCTCTGAAGCAGGTCCTCCGGAAATTCTTTGAGTCGGGAGAACGCACCCGTTCCCATGACTTCCATGATTTGGCTGTCATAGGCCGGTCCTTCCGGGCGATACCCATAGGGACCGTCTTTCTTCTGACAGTGACTTAAATCTCCACTGGCGATAAAAATCCATTTTCTATCTAGCTGATCCGCCACCTGCCGTAGGATCTGTCCCAATTTCCAGTGATCCTCCAGGGAGAGACCGGACAAGCCTATTCGAACCAGCTTGAAATCCTGGTATTCCTTCTCAATGAAGTAGAGTGGAACCATGGTGCCGTGGTCCAGATTCCGATCCAATTCTCCCATAGTTCCCGCGGGGAAATGCTGCCGCTCGGCCTCCCGCGCAATCGATTCCACCAGCTCCACATCGTATTCTTCTGAAAAGCGCACTTGTCCGGCGTTAAATTGGCGAAAATTCCCGGTGGCTCCCTTTCCCGGGGAAATGTGGAAATAGTCCCGGTACATGACAGCGTGGGGAGAGGTGATCAGGATCGTATCCGGTTTTAATCGGGCGATGTCCATTGCCACTTTTTCATAAGAATCCAGTGTATCTTGGATTTTCTTCTCTTCCCCTCTCCCGATTTCCGGTACGGCGATGGGAGGTTGGGGGACCATATACCCTGCCTGTAGCATGTCGATTCCTCCGTACTTTAAATGTCCCATTGAACGACTACTTCTAAAAGCCTCATTGAATGACTACTCTGAAAGTCCCTATTGAATGACCACCCTGAACGTCCCATGGAATGACTACTCTGAAAGCCCTGCCGGGCGGCTCTTCTTATTGTGCTGCACCGCAGCGGAGCAATCCTAACCCGGATTCACAATCCGGGCTATCTCCTTACTTGTTCATACGCCCTTAGTGTCGCTAATGTCCAAGTAGATTGGAATTTTAATTGGAGTGCTCTTTTATGGTTTGTACGATTTTCTTGTCATCATAGAAGCAGTAGATCACCACCGAGAGGGCAACGAAGATCATTGCCACCAGGGCAGTTTGCTGGATGCCCCTGCTGGTAGCGGCTCCCGTCCCATCTGCACCGGTACCAAGCAGCATGGCGCAGGCGATGACGACCACCGCCTGACAGAGTTTATTGGCAAAATTGCGGGCAGCTAGGAACATTCCCGCCCGGTTTTGTCCGGTCATGATGGAGTCATATTGAGCCAGATCCGCGAATATGGAGGAGGGAATGATATTGGTGATGGCGATGGGGAATGCGATGACAAGGCCGATCACAATGGCAAAGGCAGGTCCGCCGATCAGACCGATGACCGCTTTGTAATTGTAAATGGCAAAGTAGAGGATCACATAGGTGATGCACGCGCCCAGGAGCATCGGCTTTTTCCCTACCTTTTTCGCCAGAATATTCACGAGGGGATAAGTGGCGACGCCCACCGCGATAGAGATCACCGAGACGATGGTCACCCAGGAATCGCCGAGTCCCAGCAGGTTGGTGATGTAATAGACCTCCGCGGTGTTAAAGAACGTGAAGGCAATCCACATGACCAGGTAGCCCACGGTGATAATGGTAAAATTCGGATAGGAGATCGTCGCCTTCATCGCATCCAGGACGGACTGATGGTACGGCTTTGGCTCCACATAATCTTTTTCCTTGATCGCGTAGGCGGGAATCAGAGCGGTGATGGCACCCAGAACGCAGAAGATCATAAAGGGAATCCGAAGCGCCCAGATCTCTGGCACACCGCTGGACATGAGCATGCTCTTGAACATGGAGGTGCAGAAAACCAGGGCGGAGGAGATCACATAGAGCAGACTGTTGATGGTATAGAGAAATACCCGGCGCTGCGGATCTGTCACGACCTCCGCCTGCAGTGCGCTGTAAGGGATATTGTAGAAAGTGGATGCCAGGTAATAGAGAATGAGCATCACACCCACCCAGATAGCATTCACCATGGATGTGCCGTTGACGGGCGGGAAAAAGACCAGCAGACAAAACAGTCCGTAGGGAATGGCCGCTCTGCGCATATAAAAAATCCTGCGTCCCTGGGGAGATTTGCAATTATCAGAGAGATTTGCCACCCAGGGATCGGTGATGGCATCCACGATGGTGCCGATGCCGCGGACCACAGCCATGGTGACGGCGGCGTTCAGG
Organism: uncultured Lachnospiraceae bacterium; assembly: GCA_964601745.1. Taxonomy (GTDB): domain Bacteria; phylum Bacillota; class Clostridia; order Lachnospirales; family Lachnospiraceae; genus CAZROZ01. The sequence continues at coordinate 5,975 of CAZROZ010000068.1, forward strand.
AAGAATCGCGGCAGCGTGGTGCTGGAATTGGTGGGAATGAAAAACGTCAGCAGGTAGCTGGTAATGATGCCCCCGATGAGTCCCCGTGAAAAGTCTCCCAGACAGAGGGCAAAGATTTTCCCATTTGTTATTTTCTTCACGATTTGTTCCTCCTCTCTATGGCAAGAAATTTTTCTCTTAAAAGATGTTTAAATTTTTCGGGCTCCTCCCCCAGAGGACCGTGAGCCGAGTGCTCGAACCAGATCAGGTCTTTATCCGGTGCCTCGATGGCGTCATAATATTCCTGAATCAGGGAGGAAGGGGTGTTTTCGTCCATGCGCCCCTGGAAAATGTAATAGGGCATCTTGAACGTGTGCATATCCCGCAGAAAGTCGTAGTCCACGATGGTGGGCCACATCTCAGACAGGCAGAATTGATAGCCTTTGTAAACGCCCCACTTTTCTTTCAGGGACAGCTCCGGAGAGCTGAGAATGGGAAGCACCGTTCCCTTGAAATAGCTTTCTTTCTTGACGCTGTGGCCGCCGTATTTGGTGAGAAGCCGGCGCTGTGCCATGAGTCCCTCAAAGACAGGCTTATACTGGCCCCTCACGGGAGGACCGATCTGTCGGAGCGTCTCCAGATCTTTCTCATCCCCTGCCTCCTTTGCCTTCCGGAGGGTATAGGCATAGGAGCGGTTTTCATTCTCGACTCCGTTCACCACCTGTCCGTATCCGATATAGCCTGCCACCAGGGAAGGATATCGGCTGCAGACGAAGGTGCCCAGCTCCGTCCCCCAGCTTCCGCCCAGGAGATAGATCTTCTTTTTGCCCAGTTTTCTGCAGAGGTACCTCATGAGTTCCCCGCAGTCATCCACCAGCCTGTCCAGCGTAAGGCTCTCCTTCGGACAGCCAAAATAAGATCCCCCAGTGCCCCGCTGGTCCCAGGCGACTACGGTAAAATCATCTGTCAGATCCAGATGCCGTTTGGCGATGCCATGCCTGTTTGGGACGCCTGGCCCTCCGTGGAGGAAGAGCAGGACCGGATTTTTCTTGGAAGTGCCCCAGATGTGAATAGTCTGGGGAAGGCTTCCTAAGGTCACCTTTAATTTTTTGTCAATTGCATACTTGCTCATAGAATCACCCCTTGACGAATAGCTATTGTCCGCAGCTGATAGTGCCCCACATGTGGGGCATGGGAGCTTGCCCTTACATCATTGTATCAAATGATACAGGAAGTGTCAAACAGAGCAGATTTGGAAGGATATGGAGAAAAAGTGTCAAACAGAGCAGATTTGGAAGGATATGGGGAGAAAGTGATAAACTGAGCAAACCCCTATGCCCCGCAAGCGGGATATAGGAAAGGGAAAGCTCTTTGAACTTGGTGTGTTTCATTCATGTTGTTTTGATTCCAAGCGTGTCCTGAGGAGTTATGCAGGTTGATGTTTGAGCGTTCATGTCGTTAACGGCAGCAGGATCTAAAAAAGGGAGAGCGGTTATTCCACTCTCCCTGTTAAATAAGCATTCAAAATGTTCTGAGGCGCATCATAGTAAAAGCTGGAATTATAGTCATCGATCTTGTCACTGACAAAAGAATGATAGGCTTTCATGATTGCCTCAACGATAGAGATATTCTCTTCCTTTGAAATGCCAAGGACGAGCCTTTTGTAGACTTTCCCTATGTCCCAGTGACTTGGAACCGCGTAGAGAGCCGCTGCGACATTGTCAAAAGAGCCTTGGCGAATCTGTGCTTTTTCGATGAAATCCTCGCTTACCCGATCGATATTGTCGCAGTGGTAAACATCGGCGAGGTCATATATTTTTGCAATCTGGTCTCTGCCGAGAGAATCTACAACGGCAGCTCTCTTATTTTTCGTCCGCCGCGCGATATATTCGATCAGGCTGCAAGTAAAAAAAAGATCATTTTCTTTGGCTTTTTCCCGTCCATTCATAAAATTTTATAAAACCTTCGTTTCTACATAGCTTGCTTGCAGAAATTCCCACTTTTTTCTCATGGCGAAACAATTCTGCTCGATACAAATTCCAGACATTGGAGTGCAGCTTCAGAACAAAAGTTGATCTGATGGGTCGGGTATTTGAATTTTGCGAGAACCCAGAACTGTTCTCTTGTCAGGATGCCATCCATATAATCGGCGACGTAATTGTAAATCTGATCATTGGCCATTGGCCCGATGACTATGTCATAATCATGCGGTATCCCATGACGGCAGTCAATGACGAAGGTAAGCCAGTCTTCGGTCATTTCTCTAAATTCCAGTATTTAAGATCCGGATTCATACGCACAGTAAAAGTGCTGACAACGGGAGTGTCATATCGTCTTGCCCATCGCTCCGCCTGCTCTCGTATCATGGTGCAGTAAAAGCCAGGACCGAAGTCTTTCGTATTTTTCCCGATAATTATTTTCGGTATTTTGACGGCAGTATATCCGCCGTGATAGACGGTCATTTTTCCCATAGCCTCCCCCTCAAGAAGAGTTCTACAATGATTGACAAGGAATTCTCATGTCCTAGCCGAAATGATAATAAAAGGCAGGTTACAATTGCAATTCCTTAGTCCAAAGTGAAATTTTATAATGCCGTTAACGATACATCCCTCCGGTCCTTTGATTCTACTTCTACACAGATTATTTTGCAGGCGTCACCTGCGGGTTCGCCAGCCATTCCTGCACGGTA
>CAZROZ010000069.1:0-8555 GCA_964601745.1 uncultured Lachnospiraceae bacterium
ATTGGCCTGCGAGCAGTCCATCCGCCTGTCCATTGCGACTGGGCTTTCATAGTATTTTCCCAAAGAACTGGACATGGCTTACTCCAATGATTTATAATGAAAAAAATAGTTAAATGTTTTTGCCCACGGGAACATGAATATCCTCATTTTGCGATAGCGGACGATTGTCGGGAGATTCCCTTTTTTCAATATTGCAGGTGTGACGTGCGTGTGTGAAATTTCCACCTGATATTGCGGAGAATGCAGGGGAAAACCTGAGCTCAAAGAAATGAGGATTCTTCTCATACGGCAAGAATTGTTTCAAGGAGGTGTTACATTGAGAACGAGTGGTATTTTGATGCATGTGACCAGTCTGCCATCTCCCTATGGAATTGGCACGATGGGCGCTGCAGCCAGAGAATTTGTGGATTTTTTGGTGGAGAGCGAGCAGCGGTGGTGGCAGATCCTTCCCATTGGTCCGACCAGTTATGGGGATTCTCCGTATCAAAGTTTTTCGACCTATGCGGGAAATGCCTATCTCATTGATTTGGACGAATTGGCGGAGGAAGGCTTGCTGAAAAAGGAGGAGTACGATTCCATTTTTTGGGGAGATGATCCCGAAAGAATAGACTACGGTTTACTGTATGAGACCCGATACTTGATTCTTCAATAGGCGGTGACCCGGCTGCTACACAATCCTCCTCGGGAGTATGAGGCATTTTTACAGGACAATTCTCGTTGGCTGCCAGATTTTGCTCTCTTTATGGCATTAAAAGACAGCCATGGGGGACGCCCCTGGTGGGAGTGGGAGGAACCGCTGCGAAAGAGAGAAGAGGCCGCATTGGCGGATGTCAGGGAGAAATTCGCGGAGAACATCGCCTTTTGGCAAGGAGTTCAGTACCTGTTCTTTCACCAGTGGAAAGCGCTGAAAGAATATGCCAATGAGCGCGGAATCGGGATAATCGGGGATCTGCCCATCTATGTGGCAAGGGATTCTTCGGATGTCTGGTCCAGGCCGGAACAGTTCCAGCTGGATGAGAATCTGGAACCGATTGAGGTAGCTGGCTGCCCTCCAGACAGTTTTGCCGCTGATGGACAATTGTGGGGGAACCCGCTTTTTGACTGGGATGCAATGGCGCAGGATGGGTACAGTTGGTGGATTGACCGGATTGCGTGGCAGAAAAGTTTTTATGATATTCTGCGGATTGATCATTTCCGGGGATTTGACAGCTATTACGCCATTCCCTATGGGGAAAAAACAGCCAGGAACGGACGATGGAGAAAAGGCCCGGGGATGGATCTATTCCGTGCAGTGGAAGCGGCGCTGGGTAAGCAGAATATTATCGCGGAGGATCTGGGATTTTTGACCGAATCTGTGAGGCAGCTGCTGAAAGATTCCGGTTTCCCGGGGCTCAAAGTGCTGGAATTCGCCTTTGATACCAGGGAGGAGAATAATTATATGCCTCATACGTATGAATCTCATTGTGTGGCGTACGTGGGGACTCATGACAATGACACGGCATTGGGCTGGCTTGCCAGTGTGGCGGACCAAGACCGGGAGATGGCCATCGATTATCTGAAATTAACGGAGCAGGAAGGCTATCACTGGGGGATGATGCGTGGAATCTGGGCATCGCCTGCAGATGTGACTGTGGTGCAGGCACAGGATTTGCTGGGATTGGGCAGTGAAGCCAGGATGAATATTCCCTCTACGCTGGGAAAGAACTGGCAGTGGAGGGCGCTGCCGGGCAGCTTTACCCCGGAATTGGCAAAGCGACTGCGGCATGAGACGGAGCTGTACTGTAGAGTTAGTGGTTAGTGATTAGTGGTCAAGCACGCGGAACGAACTTTTAGTGGGTAGTGATTAGTGGCCAAGTTCACGGAGCGAACTTGGAGTGGGTTTGCATTTGTAATGTGCATTTTTTGCTGGAGATTCCGTGGATTTTAACGCTATAAAGCTATAAATTAGGGAAGCTCAATAATTTAGAGAGGATTAATTTAGAGAGGTTTGAGGTGCGTGGGGAATTTCATTTGAGGGGATGTGTATCTGGCGCTGCATGGGGGTATCATGAATGCCCGGTTTAGAAGGAAATGTGGGATGAAAATGGGAAAGAAAAAAGTGATTCTGGATGTGGATACTGGTTCGGATGACGCTGTGGCAGAGATGCTGGCTATTTTGAGCGGACAGTTGGATGTGTTGGGGATTACCGTCACGTGGGGGAATTGTAAGGTAGAGGACTGCGTGAGAAATACTCTGCAGGTGGTGGAATTGCTTCGGGCGCAGATTCCTGTCTATCAGGGCTGCCCCGGTCCCATGGTGCGGGATCTGTTGCCGGGGAGACTGGTGAATCATCCGGATGCACCGATCTCCACGGTGAAAGATGGCGTGCAGTACAGCCTCCACCCTACTAAATTACCGCTGCCGGATGCCAGAGGGAGAGCACAGGAGGAGCATGCCTGCAGTTTTTTGCTGCGGACATTGAAAAATGCGATGGAGAAAGTGACCATCATTGCGGTGGGGCCCCCTACAAATCTGGGCATGGTTTTCCGCATGGATCCCTCTATTAAAGACAAGATTGAAGAAGTGATTTTCATGGGCGGCGGAGTTCATATGGGAAATGTCACCCCAGTGGCGGAATTTAATTTCTATCACGATCCTGAGGCGGTAAAGATTGTACTGGATTCCGGTGTGAAGGTGCGAATTGTCCCGTTGAATGCGACTCATTCTGCGAAGCTGACTTTGGAAGATGCGGACGAATTGATCGGGCTTGGGACAGAGGCCGGAAAATTGGCGGGAGAACTGGTAAAGATCCGGGCTGCGGCTGCGGAGAAATTGGGCCGCGGTGATGGGAAAGCGGAACCCATTCACGATGCTCTGGCGGTGGCTTGGTGTCTGGACGAGACGGTGATACTGGATGCGGCGAGGCAAAAGTGTGATGTGGACATTTCAGGCGGACTATCTGACGGTCAGCTGGTGGTGGATCAGAGATACGAAGCAGATCCCAATGTGAATACCTATGTGGCCTATCGGGCTGATCATGAGAAATTCATGGCTCTGCTGAGAGAACATTTGGCAAAAGGTCCGAAAGTGAAATTTGCCTAAGAGGTCAAAAGATATCCATGACAGACCGTGATTGCGGGATGAGGTAACGATGCTGTTTTAGGATATCAGACCGTGATTGCGGGAAGAGGTAACGACGCTATTTTAGGATACCAGGCTGTGATTGTCGGAGCACGCAGCGCGGAGCAATCTGTGGGCTTTCATTCATGGTGGCGTCCCGCTTGTGGGGCATGGGAGCTAATCTTGACATCATTTTAAGAAAAACATAAGAAATCCTAGAGGACAGTATCCTCCTTATTTTCCTATAATGAAAAGAAAAAAGGAGAGGAGAAACGAATATGGCATACAATCGGAATCTTTCCCGACGGCGCAGACTTGAGGCGGAGCGCAGGAAAAGGAGGCGAATCCGGCTGATGATCGGAGGAGGGATTTTTCTAGTGATTGTGGTCACCTTATTTGCCATCTTTGGGCGCATTTTTTCCAAAAGAAAGCAGACAGTGGAGGAAAGTGTTCCCAATGCTCCGAAGGAGAAGATACTGTGGGAAGAGACCGGTTTGACAGTGGAGGAGAATTTTCTGACAGTGAATGAGTATTCCCGCCCCGGGGAGCCGTTAAAAAAAATCAAAAATGTGGTGATTCACTATACGGCAAATCCAGGCACGGGCGCGGATGCGAACCGGAGTTATTTTGAAGGGTTGAAGGATTCCCATGAGACCTATGCCAGCTCGCATTTTATCATTGGACTGGAGGGCGAGATCATCCAGTGCATTCCGCTGGATGAAATTTGTTACGCGTCTAATAAGCGCAATGTGGACAGCGTCTCTATTGAGTGCTGTCATGAGGATGAGACGGGAAAATTCAATGACAAGACATACCAGTCGCTCATCGCATTGACAGCCTGGCTTTGCGACGAGTATAATCTGTCGATGGATCATGTGATTCGTCATTATGACATTAAAGGGAAGATGTGTCCGCTCTATTATGTCGAGCACGAGGATGCCTGGCTGGCACTGAAAGACGATGTGGCTGCGTATTTGGAGGAAAATGCAAAATAACGGTCCAATCGGGAGCCTTTTTCCTTTTGGACGCCAGAAAGTTGGCAAAGATGAAATTTGGTTACTTGAAGTCAGTCAGCTATCTTCCCGGGAAAAGGGGAATGTATTATGAAATTCGGGCCGATTCTATTGCTGCTGCTTGCTCTGGTGGGAATGGAAGTCTATCTTGCTTTTTGGGGCAAGCGGGAGGGACGGATGCGGGCAAAGCAGAGTCTGTTGATGATCGGTGTTATTGTGGCAGCTTTGCTTTTGTGGGGAGGTATTTCCTATCTGCTGGCATTGGTGGGATTGGATTCTAGAATTTTCACGCTTCTTGCCGCGGTTGCGTGTCTTTTGTTGGCAGCGCCGGTTTATAATCGTTTGAATCGCATCTTGACAGGGATGACGCCGGAAGAACAGTGTAAAGACGCACTGACTCGTTATGCGGAAAAAGGGGATTATAATGCCGCGGTGCAGCAGGGACATAGGCTGGTGCGGATGCAACCCAGTGGGGAGAATTATTATCTGCTGGGACGCTGCTATGAATTGTTGAAGGATTATAAGAATGCGGTCAAGTATTATCAATCTTCTGTTGATATAGATCCAGAATTGTTCATGCCTTTTAATAATATGGGAACCAGTTACTTGAACCTGGGAGAATTTGCACTCGCCAGGGAGGCACTGGAAAAAGCCAGGGAGCTGCAGCCGGACAGCCCGTTTGTCCATGCGAACCTGGCTTATACGTATGCCTGTTTCGGGGAGATCGCGGAGGCGAGGACGGCTCTTGAAAAGGCGAAGGAATCTGGCTACGTAGATCAGGGCAATCATATCCTTCACAAGATAAATGAGGAGGAGGAAAAACGGAAAGAAAAGGAAGCATTGGCAGACAAGCCCGGGGAGAAGCTGAATGAAAAAGATGCATGAGACAGACTTTTCTCACGGAAGTGTGGTGCGCAATATTCTGGAGATGTCTGTGCCGTTGATGCTGGCGCAGCTGATCAATCTGCTCTACAACATGGTAGATCGGATGTACATCGGGAATATGCCGGTGGAGGGACGGACCGCGTTGACCGGCTTGGGCGTGTGCTTTCCGATTATCACGATGGTATCGGCGTTTGCCAATCTCTTCGGCTATGGGGGACCGCCGCTTTGCTCCATGGAGCGGGGACGGGGCACTGAATAGGAAGCAGAGAGAAACATGGGCAACAGTTTTGTCATGCTCTGCGGCAGTGGTTTGATTCTCATGATCATTGGACTTTTATTTCACAAACCGATCCTCTATCTGTTCGGTGCCAGTGATGAGACCTTTCCCTATGCGCAGCAATACATTGTGATTTATCTGCTGGGCAGTGTTTTTGTGATGATCAGCCTGGGCATGAATGGGTTTATCAATAGCCAGGGATTCAGTCAGATCGGCATGATGACAGTGATCTTGGGAGCAGTCACCAATATTGTGCTGGATCCGGTTTTTATTTTTCGCTTTCACATGGGTGTGCGGGGCGCGGCGCTGGCCACGATTCTGTCGCAGATGCTGTCCGCCGTCTGGGTGATACGGTTTCTCACCGGACCGCGGGCGATTCTGAAACTGCGCTTTCGGAGCATGAAATTGGAGGTCCGGAGAGCCGAACGGATTATGGGGCTGGGACTTTCCGGCTTTGTGATGGCGGTTACCAACAGCCTGACCCAGATCGCGTGCAATTCCAGTCTGTCCCTGCACGGCGGCGATTTGTATGTGGGAGTGATGACGGTTCTGAACGCGGTGCGGGAAATTATCACCATGCCGGTACAGGGAATTACGAACGGCGCGACGCCAGTGATGAGTTTTAATTATGGAGCCGGCGAGTACAAGAAGGTACGACAGGCGATCCGGTTTGTGACTCTCTGCAGCATTGTGTACACGGTGGCGGTTTGGGGACTGCTGCTGACATTCCCGGCGTTTTTTATCAAAATTTTCAATGATGACGCGCAGCTGGTCGAGGCCGGCATTCCCGCCATGAAAATATATTTTTTCGGAATTTTCATGATGTCCCTGCAATTTGCAGGGCAGAATGTATTTGTCTCTCTGGGAAAAGCGAAACAGGCTGTTTTTTTCTCCCTCTTTCGAAAGGTGATTATCGTGGTTCCGCTGACCTACCTGCTGCCCCATGTGTGGGGCGTGGACGGCGTTTTCCTGGCGGAGCCGATTTCCAATTTTGTGGGCGGAATCGCCTGCTATACCACGATGCTGCTGACGGTTTATCCTGAACTTTTGGGGAAGAAGAGAGAAAAAAAGACGTAAGGGCGGAAAACGGCGACAATCGGTGACGCTATCATTTTTAATTGAAATAAAGTTATTTTTATATATTAAAAAAGGATAAAGTAGATTTTTATATATACTTGAGCAAAATAAAATTGATTTTTATCTGATGCAGGATGGAGAGGAGAATTTGATTGAAAAGTGAACGAGATCTGGCGCAATTGTTGCGCTCCATTGACCACAGGGGATATCCGGCTTACAAGCAGACCAAAGGAGCCTGGGCCTTTTCTTCTTATGTTCTTTTCATAGACCATGTGCAGGGAGACCCCTTTGCGTCTCCCTCCTCTGTGCGGATTCAGATACCGCTTTCTACCTGCCAGTTTCCGCAGGCTTATTATCAAAGCGAAGCCGGGAGAATTGGGCTGGAGGATTTTTTGCTGCGGCGATTTGCATCAAAACTCGCACAGTATGATTTCAAGGCAAAGGGTTCCGGAAAAAGCGGCTTGCTATCCGTGACTCGTTGCGGTCAGGAGGTCTATGCCCGCAGTGCCTGTGAGATCTCGGAAAAAGAGCTGACGGTGCGATTTTTTGTGGGGTTTCCCGCGTTTGGACGCACGATTCAAGCGGAGGAATTGAACCGGATTCTATTTACTTTTCTGCCGCAGTGTGTGCACGACAGTCTGCTGTATGCGACCTGTGATAAAAACGCCATGCGGGATGCGGTCTATCTGGCAGAAGATCAGGCGTTCCTGCGGCAGAAATTAAAGGAGATGTCCCTGGTTGCCTTCGTGGCGGATGGCTCTATTTTACCCAGAAAAAGCGGGATTTCAGCCCTGCCGATGCGGGATGCGGTGCCTTTTTCTTCCCCGGAGTCTCTGCGGGTTACGATTTCTCTGCCTCATCGGGGAGACACCTGTGGAATGTGCATTCCAAAAGGTATTACACTTATCGCAGGGGGAGGATATCATGGGAAATCTACGCTACTTTGTGCCTTGCAGGAGGGCGTTTATAATCATGTTGCCGGGGATGGGAGAGAATTTGTCATTACCACGGAAGACGCGGTGAAACTCCGGGCGGAGGACGGCAGGAGCGTGCGCAATGTGGATCTATCTCTTTTCATCAATGATCTGCCAAATGGCAAGGACACGGTCTGTTTTTCCACGGAGGATGCCAGCGGCAGTACCTCTCAGGCGGCGGGTGTGGTGGAGGCGATGGAGGCCGGTGCCTCTCTTTTTCTGATAGATGAGGACACTTCCGCCACCAATTTCATGGTTCGGGATGCCTTGATGCAGCAGGTGATCGTGAAGGAAAAGGAGCCCATCACGCCATACATTGCCAGGATGCGGCAGCTTTATGAGAAAGCCGGCATTTCCACCATCCTGGTTGCGGGGAGCAGCGGTGAATTTTTCTATTATGCGGATCTGATTTTGAAAATGGATTGCTATAAAACGCTGGATATCACCGGGGAAGTGAAAGAGCTGCTTTCCCACAGGCAGGCGGATCCCCTCTTCATCCCTGCCTGGAAATCACCGAATTTTGCTGCCAGGCAGTATCCTGTCAGGCGTCCGTCCGGAAAAGGGGATTGGAACGCAAATTCTAGCCGCTATTCCGCAAATTCTAACTGTTATTCCTCAAATTCTAGTCGCTATTCTGAAGAGCAGGAGGAGAGCAATTTCTTCGCCAATCGGGCGGAGGATAGGACAGAAACGTCTCAGCAGAGAACGGATCGGGGAAAGAGGGGGCAATCCCACGGGAGCCGGGAGCATGCCAAAATCCGGGTCAATGGACTGGATGCCTTTTCTCTGGACAAGGAGACCGTGCGGGTACAGTATCTGGAACAGTTGGTGGACTCGGAACAATGTCAAGCCCTGGCGCTGCTGCTCCGGGAGATTACAGAGCGTCAACTGGGCAGGGGAAGGACGCCCACCCAGATGGTGCGCGAGGTCTATCAGAAGTTGGAGGAGAAAGGCTGGGAGGCTTTTTGCGGGGATTTTGTGCCCTGTGGGCTGGCAAAGCCTAGAATACAGGAGCTCTTCGCCTGCCTGAATCGGTATCGGGGGTAGCGCGTGGCTGTGAGAGAAAGATGTCTCTCTGCCTTTCGAATACAATTTCCGCAGTGGCGGGAAGACATTTAAGCGTTTACACCCCAAAAGCAATGTGTTACAATACGTGCATTGATTGACGGCAGAGGAGAGACTCATTTCGCTGCGGGATTCTGCCGCAGATGTGCAGGCGGAAGAGTCAA
>CAZROZ010000070.1:0-8553 GCA_964601745.1 uncultured Lachnospiraceae bacterium
ATTTTAACAGGAAAGAGTATAGTAGGACTCACAAAGAGAAGATGTGGGGCATGGGAATTTACCCTGACATCATATCATTGCTTTCAACACCATACGCAAATGGTGCTATATGAAATACCAACAACATGTAAGGAGGAAGAAAATCATGAAGAAACGGATCACGGCATTGGCACTGGTCTGCGCCATGCTCATCAGTGTGCTCAGCGGATGCGGCGGCGGAGGCGGATCTGAGGACACCTTCACCTGGTGGATCTACAACGGCGCCAACAGCAGTTACTATACCGAATACCAGGAAAATCCCGCGGTTCAGTATACGCTGTCGAAGACATACGGTCCGGAAGACAAGCAGATCTCGCTGGAATTCTGGACACCGGCTCCCGGAAAGGAAGCGGACAACTATCAGACGATGATCGCATCCGGCGATCTGCCTGATCTCATTGACGCGGTTATCTGCGACCCTGCCCCCATCATGGTGGAGAAAGGGTACGCATTGGATATCACCGAGTACGTGAAGAACAATATGCCCAATTACGTAGCTCTGGTGCATTCCAATGAGACGTATCAAAAGAACGCGATTACTATGATTGACGGGGAGGAGCATTATCTCAGCCTGCTTGGTTTAATGGATAAACCGAATTACGTTTTCCAGGGGTTCCAGTATCGGCGTGACTGGATCGTGAAATACGGGACCAATCCGCAGACCGGAGCGGCTTTCACCGGTGGTTACACGAATGAGAATGACCCGGATGCCTGGGAAGATGATGTGGTATTTCCCTCCGGCGGGACGGATCCCATCTATATCTCTGACTGGGAGTGGATGTTCGATATTTTTGAGAAGGCAATGGCCGATCTCGGCATAGACGATTCCTACTGCATGAGCATTTATTATCCCGGCTTCACCTGGAACGGTGGCCTTGTCTCCTGCTTTGGCGGCGGCACCTGTACGTGGTTCCAGGATCTGGAGGGGAAGGTTCACTTCGGCGGGGTGGAGAAACCGTTCCGGGCTTACCTGGAGTGCATGCATAATTGGTATGAGAAGGGCTGGCTGGATCAGGATTTTTATCAGAGAACCTCTGACAGCTTCTATCAGATCGATGACACCAATGTGCGTCAAGGAAAGGTGGGGCTTTTCTGCGGGCAGCAGTCGGAGCTGGGCGGACGTCTAGATATGAACGATGGCGGTTACACAGAGGGAATCTACGTGATGGCGGCTCCTTACCCCATCAATGATATCTATGGCGACGCGGAGTGTCAGAATGTGGATCCGAACTGCGTCATGGGCGGCGAGATCGTGGGCGGTGGTGTCATCATTACGCCATCCGCGGCGGAAAAAGATCTGGATACCCTTTGCGCTTATCTGGACCAATTCTACGGTGAGAATGCTACCATCAAATGCCTTGGACTGAACGCGGACCAAGTGGCAGAAATGTCCGATAACACGTTCTATTCGGATTACGGCCTGGAAAATGGCGCTTATTTCATCAATGAGGAAGGAAAATATGAAGTAGATCCGGCGATTGCCCAGGACAGCGGGGATCTCGGTTTCGCAGCCACTTTCAGCAAAGCGCCGGGACTTGATCTCGTGGAAAATGTGGACAAGGGACTTCCGGAGAATTACATTTATTCTCTTGATCTGTGGACGAAATATCCGAATACTGGATTCTTCCAGGGCACCATCACCACGAATATGATGTCCGCGGACGATACCCAGAAAGTGACCGGTACGCAGTCTCATGTGCTGGAATATATGACCAATAATGCCGTGAAATTTATCACCGGTGAGAAAAATATCACCAATGACGCGGATTGGGATGTGTGGTGCAAAGCGCTGCAAAAATATGATTATCAGAGTGCCTGCGATATATTCCAGACTTATGTGGATCAGTATCCGTTCCACTGACCCGTGAAATGATGACGCTGGATCGGGTACTGAATCTTGTATGGGCTCTTGTATCGGCTCAATAAGATGGAGTCCCTATTTGGAGTGAACCCGCTGCCCTGACGGGAAATGTCGGCGGCAGGCACATTCCATTTTGGATAAACATTTAGTTTGCATTCGTTTGAAAAAAGTACGGAAAAGTAAGAAAAAGTATGGAAAAGAAAAATGCTGGGAAGACCGGAGCGGCAGGACAGGAGGATTGATTTTCCAGTTGTTCCAGCTTCGCGGCGAAGGTACTTTCATAAAGGTGGTGAATCAAGTGGCGAAAGCAAAAAAACTGAAGGATGAGACAGAGGTGGAACGCCTCAATGATCCGAGATATAAGAAAAGTTGGTCATTCGATTTTAAGAAGAACTGGGCTGTGTACGTCATGTTCGTGCCTGTACTCATTTATGAGGTCGTGCTTCATTACATTCCCATGTTCGGCGTTTTGATGGCCTTTGAAGATTATAATGTGATTGATGGCTTTTTCCACTCTCCCTGGGTTGGATTTGATCATTTTGTTGAATTGTTCTCCGGCGCGGAGTTTATGACCGCTCTGCGAAATACGATCTGCATCGCTCTCTTAAAGGGCACGGTGGGTTTCATTGCGCCGGTGGTGTTCGCGCTCCTTCTGAGTCTGATCCATCACAAGAGATATAAGAGAACGGTACAGACTTTATCTTATCTGCCCAATTTCGTGGCGGCAGTGGTTGTGGCATCTCTGGTAATTCAATTCCTCGCCAAGGATGGTCCGCTGACCATGCTGCTCACTTTCTTTGGCGCGGAGAATCAGAATTGGCTGGCCAATAATCATATTCCGGTATTCTGGATTATTTATCTGCTGATGGGAATCTGGCAGAGTATTGGATGGGGCTCCATCATGTATGTGGCCGCCATCAGTCAGGTCTCAGGGGACCTGCAGGAAGCGGCTGCCATCGACGGTGCCAGCAGACTGCAGCGGCTGATGAAGATCACACTGCCCAACATCATGCCGATGATCATCATGATGTTTGTCCTCAATGTAGGCTTGAGCTTTTCCACAGGATTTGACAACATCCTGCTGTTGTATATGCCGTCCACTTACAATGTGGCTGATACCGTGTTTACGTATACTTATCGTATGGCATTCTCAGGGGGCGCGACGAATTATTCTCTTTCCGCTGCTTCCGGTCTCTTCCAGAGTGTGGTAGGCACCTTCCTGCTGATTCTGTCCAACACGCTGAGCAAGAAACTCAGCGATACGTCCCTGTTCTAAGGAGGTACTGAAAAATGGCAATGAAAAAAAAGAAAAAAACTTCCGAGGAGTGGGAGAACCATATGGTAGAAGCCCCGACCATGGGAGATCGGGTTGTAGACGTGGTGGTGTATTTTATATGCGGTCTGGTAGCGCTTTGCTCTGTCATTCCCATGTGGCATGTTCTCATGTCCTCCTTTTCCGATGGAAGGTCACTGCTGGCGCACGAAGGTCTTGTGGTATTTCCGGTAGGCGGATTCACGCTGGACGGGTATAAATTACTCTTTGAGAACGCCAGTATTGTCCGGGGCTTTCTCAATTCTCTCTTCTACACCGCGGCGGCTACCGGTCTCGGTTTTGTCCTGGCTACGATTACCGGATATGCCCTCTCCAGGCAGACGAAGATGAAACCTATTGTCACTGGTTTGATCATGTTCACCATGCTTTTCTCCGGCGGCATGGTTCCGACTTACATGGTGATCAGGGCACTGGGCTGGGTCGGCACCCCCTGGTCGCTGATTGTTCCAGGCTGTACCAATGCCATGTTCATGATCATGATGATGAACGCGTTCAATGGGGTTCCCAGAGAGATGTATGAGGCGGCTACCATTGATGGAGCGGGACATTGGCGCACTATGTTCCAGGTGGCACTGCCTCAGGCGATGAATCTGGGGTATGTCATCATCTTGAATTCCGTTGTGGGACAGTGGAATTCCTGGCTGCCTGCCTCCATCTATGTCTCCAACAAAAAGGTTTGGTGGCCGCTGCAGCTGTGGATTCAGCAGATCACCGCGGATAACGCCAATTTCCTGAACTCCGCGAATCCGAATTATTCCAGATATCTGATTCAATTCACTGTGATCGTCGCGGCGACCGCGCCGATTGTCATTGCGTTCCCCTTCTTCCAGGACAAACTGGAAAAAGGCGTGATCGCGGGCGGAATCAAAGGATAAAAGCGGAAGAGCAGGTGATGTGCACGGCGCTGTAAAACACCCGGTTGACTGTGTGATATCAAACGAAATTAAGCTTTTTGACATTATAAATAAAGCTTTATTGTATATAATTATAACTAATGAAGGGAAGTTTCCGCAAGAATATTGTGAAAATTTCCTTTTTTGTGTCACAATGAGGGAAATATTTGCGGGAGATGAGAGAATGGAGAGATTACGCAGGCTTCGCTACGTGCTGTTACATGAACTGCGTGCCCGTATCATGACGCTGATTCTTGTGGTATTCCTGCCGATTTCCATTGCTCTCATCACACTCTCCACCACTGTGCTGGTCCGGTTCTCGGAGCAGTCCAGAGACCGGGCGCTGCATGAATTATCTATGCAGATGACTCAGATGGAGCGGGACGCGGTGGGAGTGGAACACTATGCAGATGAATTTGTGCGGAATTATTTGATGCAAATCAATGCGCCCTCCGGCTTCTCGAATGCCATGCTGCCCTATGACATGATCGAGGATCTGGGGAGATGGTATTCTTATCTGGATCTTCCCGGCTTTCTCTATCTCTATGACAATACAGGGGAGCGGTGTTATACCAAATATTACGGCGGGACCCAGGATGTCTCGGAAAAAGAGCGGCTGACGAAAGAGGTGGAGGGCTTTGCCGCTGTGGTGGGTCCCATGCATTTCACCCTGCGGGATGTGGGAGGACGGGATTATCTGTGCCGGACGTATGAATATCGCAGCTGCCGGATCGGGTTTCTCATCGACGCGCCGGAGTGTATCTACAATGCTCTGGCAGGATCCTGGGATTAGAGAGGGACTGTCTATTTGAATTCCACCCATGGCGTGGACATCTTGAACCGAGACGGTTCTCTCACTAAGACGCAGAAGGCATTTGAGACCGTCAGTGCCGGCAATATGACGGAGGAGGCTGTCACGTGGCGCTCTGAGAGGACGGATCTGGCGGTGGCAGTGCGCTATAGTCGGTTCTATCTGTTGCCCTTCATCCCTGTCTGGTTTTGGATTCTCCTCCTTCTCGCCATGGGATGTTTGCTGCTGTTCCCTCTGATTTGGAAAGTCCTGCGAATAGAGATTCTGGAGCCGGTGGACACGCTGACCCATGCCCTCAATGAATTGGGGAGCGGCAATGCGGAGTACCGGGTCAAGGAGCAGGACCCGCGTCTCAGCGATGAGATGCAGACGCTCTATCATGCCTTTAACCAGAGCGCAGAGCGGCAAAAATTGGAGAAAGAGCGGGAGGTGCAGCTGCTGAGGACGCAGCTGGACAATCTGCGCCTGCAGGTGAATCCCCATATGCTGCTGAATTCTTTTAATCTGATTTTCGCCATGGCGCAATCCGGGGATTACCAGCGGATTCAGGATTATTGCTATCTGCTGGTTCAATATTTCCGTTATGTGCTCCGCAAGAACGACGATCTGGTACCGCTTCGCCAGGAGATTGATTTTATCAAGAATTATGTGGAGATCCAGGCGATTCGTCACCCGGACGCCTTTGAATACCGCTGTCAGGTGGAGCCTTCCTGTGAGCAGGCTATGATCCCGCCACTGCTCGTTGAGAATTTTGTGGAAAATTCCATGAAGTACGCGTTGAGCCCTGGGAAGGTGGTTTCTATTTCCGTGGACATTCGGCGAGAGGAGGAGCGGGTGCGCATCACGGTGGAGGATACCGGCAACGGGATCGCCCCGGAGATTTTGGAGAAATTGCGGAAGCGGGAGCCTTATGTGGATCCCGCCGGGAACCGGCATATCGGCGTGTGGAACTGTATGCGCCGGGTGGAACTCTTCTACGGGGAGAGAGCGACTTTTGAGATAGAGAGTGAGACAGATCACGGCACGACGATTCGTTTGAAGATTCCGTACAGGGAGGCACAAGAGGAATGAAGCTTTTGATTGTCGATGATGAGAAATTCGCAGTGCAGGGAATTCTGGACGGGGTGCAGTGGGATGAATTGTCCTTTGACACGGTGCTGCAGGCATACAGCTTTGCGCAGGCCATGGAAGTTATTCCAGGGGAGCTTTGTGGATGTGCTGCTCTGTGATATTGAAATGCCGGACGGCAGCGGCTTGGAACTGGTGGAATATGTGAATAAGCACAGCCCCGGTACGCAGTGTGTCATTTTGTCCTGTCATGATGAGTTTGATTTTGCCAGGCAGGCGGTGAAGCTCAACTGCCTGGATTATGTGCTGAAACCGGTGCGCTACCAAGATTTGACCGGGATTCTGAAAAATGCCATCGCCGCTGCCCAGGAGCGAAGCCGCCGGACCAAGATGGAAAATCTGGGGCAGCAGTATGTGGACGCGGTGGCGCAGAAAAACCACGCGGACACATCCGATGCCGCCGGAATTGCCATGGACTATATCGCGGCACATCTGGATGAGGAGCTCTCTGTGAAGCAGCTCTCCGCCCTGGTCTACATCAGTCCCGATCACCTGACCAGAGTGTTCAAAAGAAGGTACGGCAAGAGCATTTCGGAGGTGATCCTGGAGCGGCGGATGGCGCTGGCGGGGGAACTGCTGAAAAAGGAGAACATGAGTATCGCAGCTGTTTCCGGGAGTGTGGGCTTTTCCAATTATTCTTATTTCAGTGAGCAGTTTAAGAAAGTCTACGGGATGACACCCAGGGATTATCAAAAGCGCAATTTGCCCCGAAGGGCTGAGGAGAAAAAATGAGAAAGTCTGCCGCGAAGAGCGGAAGAGAAGAGAGGAGCACGGCTGCTGTAAGGGATGGGAAAGAATCGCGCAGGCCCGTAGCGAAAGATCAGCGCCGCGCCTGTTTTCCGGGTAGGATACTTCTGCTTGTGATCTGTCTCCTGCTTTTTACCGCAGGGTGCGGTGGAACTTTAAAAGGGGACGATTCACGGGACGAGATCGAGACGATCGTCATGACGTATCAGACCTATATCGGCAGTCGCACGGAGGGACTCCCGGAGGTGGTGGAGGCCATCAATGCCATCAGCAGAGAGGAGATAGGAGTGGAGATCTCCCTGCGCCTGGTGGACGCGGTGGAGTCCGCTTCGCTCTATCCCGTCTGGCTCAGTCAGGGAGAAAAAGTCGATCTGATGGTGCTCAACTATGTGGATATCACTGGTTATGTGAGCCCGGGTTACCTGTTGCATCTGGATGATCTGCTGGAATAGTACGGACAGGGGATCCTGGCTCTAAAAGAAGCAGACGTGAATGTGACCAGCGGAGCGGTGATTGATGGAAAGACGTACGGAATCTATCCCAGATCCATTTCACGCGGCAGCGGGGGAGGCTTGTGGATCCCTGTCAGGTATTTGCGGGAAGTGAATTTTGACTTCGATCCGGACAGGATCTATACGATGGAGGATTTGGACCAGCTTTTTGCCGATTTGAAGGAGCTGCATCCAGACAGCTTTCCGCTGGGGCAAATCACGACCGGACGGACCTTTTCTTCTTTTACGTTCTTTTACGGCAGCGACAAATGGATGGCATGCGCGGATTCGATTGATTCCGGGGTGACGAAAGAGGACGTTGACAGATTTGAGAATTTCTATGAGACAGGAGAGTACAGGGAATTTCTCTCCTGGCTTCGGCGCTGGTATCAGGCAGGCTATATCTATCCGGATGCCGCGACGACCACGCTGTCCGCGATGGAACTTCTGCGAAGCGGTACGGTGCTCAGCATTCCGATGAGCAGTATGCCGCAGATGCTCAGTGATGATACGGCAGGAGAGGAGATTGTCTGTCTTGAGACGAGCCGGATCACGTATGGACCGGACAATTCCGCCACCGGCATTCGCTGGGTGATCCCGCAAAGCAGTGAGAATCCGGAGGCTGCCATGAAGTTTTTGAATCTGATGTTCACGGACGATAGAATCGTCAACCTCTTTGCCTGGGGGATCGAGGGCAGGGATTATGTGGTGACGGACCAGGAAAAAAAGCTGAACGCTTTCCCGGAGGGGGACGCTCCAGAGCAGCTTTCTTATTACAATCCACTGGGACTGTATGGGGATCTCTCGCTTCGCTATGAATTGGAAACGGACCAATTGACCCTGCAGCAGATCGCCTATTCTGAGAAGGCGGTGCCGGTGGGAATGAAGTATGCGGACTTTACCTTTGATGCCTCCGGGTGCAGTGTTGAAAAAGAGATGGTGGGGCAGGTGCTTCGCCGGTATCTGCCGGTGCTGGAGAGCGGGAGTGTGGACCTTGACAGTGTGTACCCCGCGTTTCTCTCCGCGCTGCAGGATGCGGGAATGCAGCGTCTCCTCTCGGAGAAGCAGCGGCAGTTGGACGCGTTTTTGAGCGGACGAGAGGAAGATTGAAAAGAGGGCGGGTGCAAGGAAGGATAAAGAGAGAGGACGGGAGAGTATGGGTTTGACGCCATAGTTCAGAGTCCAAATAGCTCCTTCAATTCTTCCGCAGTTGTCCCCTTCTTTGCACACTCCAAGGTATCGCAGAGGCG
>CAZROZ010000071.1:0-8503 GCA_964601745.1 uncultured Lachnospiraceae bacterium
CATCCCGGACCGGTGAGGGAACCTCATTATATAGCGGTCGGAGGTAGAAGTCAATGATTTTTTGTGCCTTGCGAAAATTGCCCCGTCTAGAAGCTGAAAGCAGATTTATGAATTTCCATCAAGTTCCGACATGAAGCCCTATTCTCACGCTTCTCTCAAATCCCAAGCACAAGTCAATCAATGCATTCTCCCTCGGCCAATCTTTGTCCCTTTTCCCTCTTTTTCTGTTCCCGCAATTCGCGAAAAAATGTGGTCAAAAGCTGACTGCACTGCTCCTCCATCACACCCTCTGTCACCTGTACCTGATGATTAAACCCTGGGTGAGAAAACAAGTCGCAGACTGATCCCGCACAGCCGGCTTTTGGATTTTTACATCCGATGACCACCCTTGGAATCCTTGCTTGAATAATTGCTCCTGCACACATGGGACAGGGTTCCAGCGTCACATACAAGGTGCAGTCCTCCAGCCGCCAGTCCCCTGCTATTTTACTGGCTCTTCTAATCGCAATCATTTCCGCATGTGCCAATGTGCACTTCTCCGTATTGCGCCGATTATAGCCTCGTGCAATAACCGTACCATCCCGAACAATGACGCAGCCTATTGGTGTCTCGTTATGATTTTTAGCCTTCCTGGCCTGTGCGAGGGCTTCCCTCATAAAATGTTCATCTTCGGTTTCTGAATTCTTCATGAATCTCTCCTCATGAGACAATGTCAGCGCACATATCCCTAAAACACTTCTTTTCCCACAAAAAATTGCTGACAGCGGCAAATTGAACCATAGAAAGTGCCTCTCCCCGGATTGTGGAGGGAAGCCCTGCCTCAGATACTGCCTCTTCCACACATTCTTTGGACAATGCTACTTTATCATCATGAGATAGACAGTTGCACAAGGTTTTCCGCCTCTGAGAAAACGCGGCCCGTATGACGGAAAAGAAAAATCGTCTGTCATACACCTTAACCGGAGGAATGGATCGTTTCGTCAGGTGCAATACAGCAGAACCTACCGCAGGTCTGGGCAGAAAACAATTCGCAGGCACATTCGCCGCCAAGTAAAGATCTGCATAATACTGGACTGCTAGGGTCAGCGCTCCATATTCCTTCGTTCCTGGGGACGCCTGCAGTCGATCCGCCACTTCTTTTTGGATCATTACGGTTGCGCTGATCAGTGGAATGTCACTCTCCAGCAGATTCATCAAAATCGGCGTCGTAATATAATAGGGAAGATTCGCCACCACTTTGACGGCTTCCCAGGCTTTCGCTTCAAGAAGCTGCCGTAAATCCAGTTTCAAAAAATCCGCACACAGTATTGATACATTTTGGTAAGACGAAAGTGTGTCCTGAAGCACCGGTATCAATGCCTTGTCTATCTCTACCGCCAGCACTTCCCTTGCACGCTCGCACAGAAATTGTGTCAAAGTCCCAATACCAGGTCCGATCTCCAATACCGTATCCTGCGGAGAAATCTCTGCGGCATCCACAATTTTATGCACTACACGTTCATCTACCAAAAAATTTTGGCCAAGCCGTTTTTGGAGGTGAATTCCATACTTTCGCAATATCTCGGTGGTTTTTTGTGGATTTGCAATTTCCGCCATGCTAATTTCTCTCCTGCAAAGTATAGGACATGGGAGGAGTGGGATTGCCATCTCGAATTAGAAGCCTTTTCTCCGCCTTTCCTTTAATCGTATGATTCCACCTGCTCTATTACGAGGTCATATGATATAAATGAAGGGCGTTTGTTCTGGTAGTTTCAATGACTTCCTCCTCAGAAACGCCTTTAATAGCAGCAAGGGCTTCTGCCACCAGCGGGAGATTCCTGGAATCATTTCTCTTTCCCCGATAAGGAACAGGCGCAAGGTACGGACAATCTGTCTCCAGAACAATCCGAGAGAGAGGAATCGTCTCTGCCACTTCCCGGCATTTTCTGGCATTGTGGAAGGTGAGAACCCCGCCCAATCCGATATAAAAGCCGAGCCGCATTGCCTGCCGCGCCATCTCAGCGGAATAAGAAAAGCAATGGAATACTCCCCCAGTGCCGGGATTCCACTTGTCCAACAATTCAAAGGTATCCCTTGCAGCGTCCCGACTGTGAATAATCACCGGCAGGTTGCACTCTTTTGCCAACTGTAGCTGGCACATAAACCAATGCTGCTGGATCTCCCTTTCCGGTTCTTCCCAATGATAATCCAGACCTATTTCTCCAATTGCGACAACTTTGCGATCTCTTGCAGCTTCCTTCAACCAGGCAAGATCGCCTTCGCTTAAATCCTTACTCTCACTGGGATGAATCCCAATGGCGGCATACACAAAGGGGTACTGCGCTGCAAGGTTTAGGGTTGTTTTGCAGGAAATGAGGCTGGACCCCACATTCACAACCCGCCAGACGCCCGCTTCCTGCAAACTGCAGAGTACTTCGTCCCGGTCCGAGTCAAAGGCCTTGTCATCATAATGTGCATGAGTGTCAAAAATCTGTGTCTCCATCCTTCTTCCCCAAATTACAGCGCTGCCCTACTGCTTTTTTCCACACGTTTTCTGTTTTCTTTTCACAGATACTCCCCGCGTTCTTTCCGCAGATACTCCTTGCGCCATTTGTCCTTTCCCGGCATTTGGCATCGGTTTTTTCCGCTCTTTTCCCTGAGCGACAAATTCTCAACGAATCACCAGATAATCTGCCGCAACCCATAAAGAATCAGCAGATGCACGGGATAAAACAAATAAAATATTATTTTATAGGAGTGCTTTCCACGTTCTCCGCCGTAAAGGCGAATCGGCAGAAAAGCCAGCGGCGCAGGAAATTCCCAAAGCAGGGCAGCACAACCTAGAAAGGTCTGTTTCCCCGGTTCCTCCCGAAACCACCACAATAGTACAGGAAACAGCACCCCAAAAGCACCATAATCCACGTGTAGTAGTGCACCCGTCGCAGCGCCACATCCCAGGGGAAGAAGGCGGGAAAGGAATCGCGGAATCCCATCTGGTGGACATTTCAGCCAGGATTCAAGCCAAATCAGCGTAAGCAGGGAGAGAAACAGGGTAAAATATACGTTCTGATGGGCATTATCCACAAAAGTATCGGAAAAGGCCAGATCAAACGGGAGTTCCGACAATATCGCGAATAATCCTAACCGTGCGGCGTAACGAGACACGTTTTTGGTGAAATGAAATCCCTCTGCCAGCAAAAAACAGTAAATGGGAAAAGACAACCTTCCTATGCTGCGGAGAAAGAAGTCCAACTGGCGAAGTTGTATGATTGTTTCATAAGAAAGAGTCGCTCGGACAGCACCGACTTCCAGCAGTGCAGCACCAATATGATCGAGGAACATCAGACAAGCCGCAAGGAGTTTCAATTGGCTACCAGTCAGGGTAAATTTGGCTTTTTTCATGGCAAATTCCTCATGGTATTTTTGGGAATTTTCCGCAGATAAACTCACATAACGTAGACATACTCACATGAAGCAGATAAACTCACGTAGCGCTGACATACTCAGATGAAAAGACAGCAAGGGAGCAGTGATGAGCGAACCTTTTTGAGGGGCAAACCATTTCTCTCCCCTCTTTTGTCCCCTCTTTCTGCCCCCTCTTCGAATCCATAAAAGCCCTCTTCGCTCAGCGAATTTCTGCTCCCGCCGGCATATCCTTTTCCGGTGTCACAAGAGCTAAATTCCCCTCTTCATCTTCCGCGCAGAGAAGCATCCCCTCTGAAAGAACGCCTGCCAGCGTGATTGGTTTCAAATTCACCAACACCATGACTTTCTTACCTACCATCTCTTCCGGTTTATAATATCTCTTGATTCCTGAGACGATCTGCTTCACTTGATCACCGATTTTCACCTGAGAGCAGAGCAGTTTCTTGGATTTTTCTACTTCCTTACACGAAAGGATTTCTCCCACCGCGAACTGCATTTGTGAAAACTGCTCGTAGGTAATTTCCTCTTTCTCCTCCAATTTGATCTCAGATTTCTTTTGCACCTGCCCCTCTGAATTTTTCACTTTCTCCTGCGATAGACTGCGATCCTCCTGCATTGCATTCACCCGCTCCATCACATCCTTTGGATCCAGGCGAGCAAAGAGAATTTCTGGTTTTTCTATCACTTTATTCCCGGATGGGTACTTCCCATACTCCTGCATCTGATCAAACGGCCGCAGCGGCGTATTCAGTTGGGCAGCGATCCGCCGTGCCGTCTCCGGCATGAATGGTTCCAAAAGACTCGCCCCCACAGTAATGCTCTCCACCAAATGGTAAAGCACCGCTGCCAGGCGATCGGTTTGCGCGGAATCCTTTGCCAACAACCAGGGCGTCGTCTCATCAATATATTTATTGCATCGTTTGAAAAGGGAGAAAATCTCGCTGATGGCATCCGCGACCCGCAACTGATCCATCTTTTCCTCCACCCGTTTGGGAGTAGAAAGAGTCATTTCCTCCAAGTCCCTGTCCACTTCCTCCCGGACGCCCGTATCGCGCACCTGCCCGTCAAAGTATTTATTGGACATGGAAATCGTCCGGTTCACCAAGTTGCCGAGGGTATTGGCTAAATCAGCATTGATGCGCTCAATGACTAGTTCCCATGTGATTACGCCGTCGTTTTCAAAAGGCATCTCATGCAGAACAAAATAGCGGACCGCATCCACACCAAAGAAAGAAATCATGTCATCCGCATACATGACATTTCCCTTGGACTTGCTCATTTTTCCATCGCCCTGCAGCAGCCAGGGATGACCGAAGACCTGCTTGGGAAGCGGTTCTCCCAATGCCATCAGAATAATAGGCCAATAAATCGTGTGGAATCGCAGAATATCTTTTCCGATCAGCTGTACATCAGCAGGCCAGTATTTTTTATAATTTTCCCCATGATTGCCGTCCGCGTCATAGCCGATCCCGGTGATATAATTGGTCAGTGCGTCCACCCACACATAAACCACGTGACCCGGGTCAAAATCCACCGGTATCCCCCACTTAATCGAAGAGCGGGAAACGCACAAGTCCTGCAAACCAGGCTTGATAAAATTGTTCATCATCTCATTCTTTCTGGACACCGGCTGGATGAACTCCGGATGGCTCTCAATATGGGCAATGAGACGATCGGCATATTTGCTCAACTTTAAAAAATAAGCTTCTTCTCGAGCCGGATGGCACTCTCTGCCGCAATCCGGACATTTTCCATCCACTAATTGGGACGGGGTAAAGAAAGACTCACATGGGGTACAGTACATTCCCTCATAGTAACCTTTATAAATATCCCCTTGCTCATACAGCCTGCGGAAAATTTTCTGTACCTGCTTCACATGGTAAGGCTCTGTCGTCCGCATAAATTTATCATAGGAGACATTCATCATATCCCAGATCCCTTGGATAGTGCCGGCTACCTGATCCACAAATTCCTGCGGGGAAATCCCTGCCTCATTGGCCTTCTGTTCAATCTTTAAACCATGTTCATCCGTGCCGGTCTGGAAAAAAACGTCATATCCCTGCGCTCTTTTGTACCGAGCTATGCTGTCTGCCAGCACGGCCTCATAGGTGTTACCGATATGTGGCTTCCCGGACGTATAGGCAATGGCAGTTGTAATGTAATACGGTTTCTTCTCCACTTTTGTATCCTCCCTTGAAAATTCAGAAACAGCCGATCATGTCTCCCACACGATGGGGTTTACTGTCTCTACAATCTATCCCAATCACAGGCGGCTTGTCAAGGCAGGCGGGCTTTGAAAAACAGTTGCTGCAATTGAGACGCTATTGCTGCGGCTTTCACGAAATCCCGTGTTTGAAAAGTGCTTGGTATTCATGGTGTTGAAAAGCAACCCTTGAAACGCTGCTCCCAAAAGCACCAAAGGAGTTTTTTCGTTCACCTGGTCCATCCTTATCGTTCACCTGGTCCATCCTTGTCATTCACCTGGTCCATCCTTGTCATTCACCTGGTTCATCCTTGTCATTCACCTGGTTCATCCTTGTCATTCATCTGGTTCATCCTTGTCATTCATCTGGTTCATCCTTGACAAGAAAAAGGGAGTTGCCTAATATAAACTCCTGTCCATACAAAATGCGGCATGCAGATGAAAGGGAACGGAGGACATCACTTTGAAACTACTAGCAGAATTATTTCTTGTCTTTGCTCAATTGGGCGCAACTACTTTCGGTGGCGGGTATGCCATGCTACCCGGACTGCAGCGGGAAATCGTGGAAAAAAGACACTGGGCAACAGAAGATGAATTGATGGATTACTACGCCATCGGTCAGTGCACACCTGGAATCATCGCTGTAAATGTCGCCACCTTCATCGGCTATCGAAAAGCAGGAATAATCGGCGCTATCGCGGCGACTCTGGGAGTTCTCTTTCCTTCTGTTGTCATCATCACACTGATCGCCATGTTTCTCACCAATTTTGCGGAACTGGCAGTCGTTCGACATGCCTTTAACGGAATCCGGGCTTGTGTCTGCGTACTGATTTTGGATGCCGTCGTCAAATTGGGAAAAAAATCTCTCATAGACTATCGCTGCGTCATTATTTTCCTTTGTGTCCTATTCCTCTCTCTGCTCACGGATATTCCCTCCACTCTTTTAATCATTTGTTCCGGGATCGCTGGAGTTCTGCTGAAACCCGAGAAAAAGAGGAAAGGAGCACCGCAATGAATATCTGGATTCAACTTTATCTTGAGTTTTTTAAAACCGGCCTCTTCGCTGTGGGCGGCGGTCTTGCCACTCTGCCATTTCTATATGAGATGTCTGCCAAAACAGGCTGGTTTACTGCCTCCGACATTGCCGACATGATTGCTGTCTCAGAATCCACGCCGGGGCCAATCGGAGTAAACATGGCAACTTATGTCGGTTATAAAACAACCGGCATCCTAGGAGGTGTCATCGCGACCCTAGGTCTGGCAACCCCTGCCATTATCATTATTATCATTATCTCGAAGATTCTCGAAAAATTTAAGGGATCTGCTCTGGTGCAAAAAATATTTTATGGTTTGCGCCCCGCTTCCACCGCGCTCATCACAGCCGCTGGACTTGGCGTGGCTAAAATCGCCTTGTTGCATTTGGATACATTTGAGGAAACCGGTGCAGTCCTTGATCTATTTAACTGGAAATGTCTTGCCCTGGCTGCCTTGATCTTTGCCGCATTAAAGAAATTTAAGAAACACCCTATCCTTTATCTTGCCGCAGCGGCAACGGCGGGAATTGTATTTCAGCTTTAAGACGACGGGTTCATGAGGTAACAGTAGAATTTTTTTAAACGATAATAAGCACGCTTTCATCTCGCCTCTGTTTACCTATTTCGTCCTGTTTTCGCAATTAGGATTTCTGATTCCCCTTCTGCTCTTCCAATTTCTTCTGATAAGTTTCTACAAGGGAGCGGCGGGGTTTGATTTTTCTCGTCAAACCATAGCGATAGGTATCAATCCATAATTGGTTATCGTCATCTTCTTTCATCATCGAGACAATACTCAGCGCTTTATACAGAATGATTTCCGCGTCGGTTTCTTTTGTATGTTTAAAATAATAATCCAGACCCTCCTTTTCTTCCGCCAGGTCAATGGAGACGATCAAATACAAGTCGCACAGACAATTTATTTTTTCTGTTTTTTCATACTCGTTTTCAGAGTATTTCGGCCAGACATAGAGTTTTTTTTCTGTCTCTTCTACCTGTTTTTTCACTTCTTCCAGTGCGATTTCCTTGACATCCATGGTGGGGAGTTTCTCGTTCAAGACAACCGCCTGGAAAATTTTTAAATTTTCTCTGCTCACACCATCGTATACAGCAATTTTTATCGCCTCCGCAATTTTCTCTCTGGGATATCCGTTATAAAACAATTTTTCAAGCAAAGCCTCAAACAACGCCGATTGTTCCCAGTTGATGGAACGGAAAGGATCCTCTGTGCTGAACACATAATAGTTACAGGCCGTGCAGAGTAGTTTATAAACTTTACCGAACAACGTGAGCATCTCCTCATAATGCTCATCTGCCGGATGCATTTTCAGAAATTCCTTGATGTAACCCATCACAAGAAAACGCCATTTTGGTCGTTCTTTTTTTGAAATGATGCGATTCGGCGCAACGTAGTTTTGTGCATATGCATTTTCAAGAAACCGTTCCACCTCTGCTTTCAAAGCAGGAAAATTGATGGCTTTTTCTTCTTTTGCTTTTTTCACGTCCTCGCCATGAAACACGGCAACGATGATGTCATCTGCTTCTTCTTTTTTCGCCTTGGGAATCATCTTATAGCACTCTGCCAATGCTTTTTCCAGTTTTTCTTTTTCCGCCTTTTTTGCCAATTCTCTCAATTCTGATACTTTCATTTGCCTTGCCTTTCCTTGAAATGTCACAAATTCATTTTACGAACTTGAAGGCCCGTTCCCACCAGCGCTGATGAGCCCTCTTCTTTCATTATAACGGCAATTCCACAATATGGCAATATAATGATATCAGGGTAGAAACCCTTGACCCACGGCATGCTTGCATGCCAGTGGGTCGAAGGGTTCTCTACCCGCCCCAATATGAGGAAGTAGTGGGG
>CAZROZ010000072.1:0-8165 GCA_964601745.1 uncultured Lachnospiraceae bacterium
CCCGGCCGGCTTGGCTGCGGAGAACAGCGTCACATTTCCCGCTCCCGGCCTGAGATAGCTCCACGTTCCCGCGGACGCCCCGTCCCCGCTTAAGAAGACGATGTCCGTCTCCGCCGCCATCCCCTCGCACGGCTTTTCCGCCTTGTAGTGCGCTGCCAAGCCGACGAACGAATCGGAAGCCTCCTGCCAGTCCGCGGGGGCTATGGTGATGTCCAAGTGGCGGGACGTCGCCGCCGCGACTTTGCAGTCGGTTTCCGCTTTGGTATAATAAGGATGTCCCTCCTCCGGCAAAATAAGGATATCCCTCTCCCGGCAAAAGATGAAATTTTTCGTTGCGTTTCCGGGAGAAATTGTCTATACTTGGGGGCAGAAAAATCCTAAGACAACACGTGTGACCGGAAACGACATAAAAAAGCATAGGACAGGAGCGACACATGTTTTTGTACAAAGGGATGCGTGATTCCTCAGTCAGGAAAGCGTTAGAGACGGCAGAACAGGCATTTTATGTGGCACTGCAGGTACATCAGACTCAATTGGACAAGGGAGGACGGAGTTATATCTATCACCCCTTGTCTCTTTGTTTTATTCTGACCGGCACTCTCAGCACGGATCCGAACCTGCTGCGGGACGATTATCTGAATCAGACTCCCGTCACCTTGCTCTCCATCGAAGAGTGCGACTACGCGGCTGCCGCTCTGCTGCACGATGTGGTGGAGGACACCCCTCTCTCCATCCGAGACCTGCGAAATATGGGGTTTTCTCCCTTTACCCTGTCCCTGGTGGATACCGTCACACGCAAAAAAGGGGAGAGCTACCCGGCCTATATTGACCGTGTCGCCCTCCACCCGGATGCTTGTCTCTTGAAAGTCGCGGACTTGCTCCACAATTGTAATCTGGATCGGCTCTCCTTTGTGCTGGAAAATGATTTAAAGCGCAGAAAAGTCTATGTCTCCTCTTTCTTAAAGCTCTGGTCGGTGGTCCAGTCCGCCCGCATTCCCAATCGGATCGTACTGCCGGAGGAATTCGAACGCCTCTCTGCCGCACATCCCATTCCTTCTATCCCCAAAAGAGAGCTCAGCGTCTCTCAGGTGACCGTGTCCCGCTCTTTTGTCCGGAAGGACCCAGCACTTGTCACGCCTTCTTAAAGAGAATTTTCTCGTCATTACCTCACGGAAAGAGAATTTTCCCCCCTCCCCTCTCGAAAAGAGAACTTTCACCATTCCGCCTCACTTTAAGGAATTTTCACCGTTCCGCCTCACTTTAAGAAACTTTCACCATTTTGCCTCACTTTAAGAAACTTTCACCGTTCCGCCTCATAGGAAAGGACAGCCTGCGCCAAACGTATGAGGGCTTCTTCCAGAACACTGCGAGGACACGCCAGATTGAACCGCTCAAATCCGCAGCCCTCCGGCCCGAAGAGAGACCCTTCATCCAGCCAAAGTCTGGCGCGGTTCACGATCACCTCATCCCTCTCTTCTTTGCTCAATCCCAGAGAGCGCATATCCACCCACAGTAGATAAGTCCCCTCCGGTTCGATGATCGGACACTGGGGCAGATGCGTGCCCAGATAGGCTCTGGCAAATTCTAAATTTTTCCGAATATACGCCCAGACCTGCTCAAACCAATTCCTCCCGTATCGATAAGCGGCCTGCGTCGCCGCATAGCTGAGCTGATTCAAGGAACCATAGCCTGTCGCCGCAATCTCCTTCTGAAATTTTTCCCGGAGAGAAGCATTGGAAATAAAAATATTGGACCCCTGCAGTCCCGCCATATTGAAGGTCTTGCTGGGCGCGGTACAGATGACGCATTGATCCGCCATCTCCGGGGCAGCCAGAGAGAAAATCGTGTGCGTGTGTCCCGGATAAACAAAATCGGAATGAATTTCATCAGACACTACGATGACGCCATAGCGATGACAGATCTCCCCGAGTCTCGCCAATTCCTCCCGGGTCCAGACTCTGCCGGACGGATTGTGAGGGCTGCAGAGAATCATCAGTTTGATCTTTTCCTCCTTGATCTTCTCCTCCAGATCCGCGTAATCCATCTCATAGTGGCCATTCCTCTCCAGCAGCGGATTATCCACGAGCCTGCGCTCATTATCCCGGATCACCTGGGCGAAAGGATAGTAGACTGCCTGCTGGATCAATACACCGTCCCCTTTCTCCGTGAAGGCCCGGATTGCCATGGCGATAGAGAAGACCACCCCCGGTGTCTGCACCATCCATTCTCTCTTCACATCCCAGCCAAAATACGTGCGGTACCAAGCGGAGACTGCCTCATAGTACTCCGGTGTCGCCTGACTGTAGCCGTAAACACCTCTTTCCGCGGTCTTTTTCACAGCCTCAATCACCTCGTCCGGACCAGGAAAATCCATGTCCGCCACCCACAGAGACAACATGTCCTCCGGCATGTTATGCTCTGCGTTAGAATCGTATTTCAGAGAACCGGTTCCTCTGCGATCCGGCACGTGATCAAAATCATACACTCTCTGCATCAAATCAATCCTCCTAAAAATCTTTGTGAAACTGCCTGGGCAAACCTGTCTTCCCTTCGCTACCCATAAATAAGAAGATCTCTGCCCATAGCTAGAAGATCTCTGCCCATAGCTAGAAGATCTCTGCCCATAGTTTAGAAGAGCCCTGCCCATAGTTTAGAAGAGCCCTGCCCATAGTTTAGAAGAGCCCTGCCCACATTAAAAGAACAGGTGCTCTATCAAAATCCGTGTTCCGATCAGAATCAAAATAATGCCGCCGGCCCACTGCGCCTTCTCCCGAAATTTACTGCCAAAAACACTGCCGATCCCCACCCCTGCAAAGGAAAAACAAAACGTGGTAATCCCAATCAGAGAGACAGCCGGGACGATAGACACACCCAGAAAGGCGAAGGTCACGCCTACCGCCAGGGCGTCAATGCTGGTGGCCACCGCCAGGGGAAGCATACTCCTAGGAGAAAAGGAGCCGTCCAACTCCTTCTCCCCTTTCCTCGCGTCCCGGATCATGCCCAGGCCGATCAGTGTCAGCAAAATAAAAGCAACCCAGTGATCCACTTTATCGATAAAAGTCGCCAGCCCCTTTCCCAGAAAATAGCCGGCGAAAGGCATCAGCGCCTGAAATCCTCCAAAATAAAGGCCTGCCGTGATCCCGCCTTTCACCCATCCGGATTTCGCACACGTCAGTCCCTTACAGATAGAGACCGCGAAGGCATCCATAGAGAGCCCTACTCCGATAAAAAGAAGATCCAGAAAATTCAATTTGCGATGCGCCAATCTCCCAGTCGAACAATTGGCAGAGAGAAACGCGCACATTCACCCCCTTTGCCGCCGCATTACAGATAACGGTTTTGTTAGGATATGCCAGTTACAGGCAAAAATCAAGAGGAAATTCTGTCACAGATTCTCCTCCTTCAGGGCATCCGCCGTATTCACCTGATTCACCCGCCACACCGAATAGTACATCGTGGCAAAGACCACCAGGAAGACGCTGCAGACCGCGATGGCAATGGCACCTCCCGGCAGGAAAAATTCAATCTCCAGTCCTCTGCCAATCACGACAAAAATCAAGAAAGTGACAACCGCGGAGATCGGCAGGCCGTAGAGCAATGCCTTGACCCCATAAATCAGACTCTCAAAGCAGAGCATGCGGTGAAATTGCCGTTTTCCCATGCCCACTGCCCGCAGCATGGCAAATTCTCTGCGCCGCAGTCCCACATTCGTGGTAATCGTATGGAAGACATTAGCGGCGGAGATCAGGGAAATCAGCACAATAAAGCCGTAAGAAAACACATCAATCAGCGTAATCGTGCTCCGATCACTGCGGATGGTATCCCCCAGATCGTTCAGATAATCCATCGGCATCTCCTGGGCGAGCAGAAGATTACACATCTCCTCATAGGTTTTACCAGACAGATCCGTCCGAAAGAGATACGCGTTATCCTCAGTGCCCTCGGGGAAAAGTTTATCCCGAGCGGATTCTGGATAAATGAGCCGCAGCGGTTCTCCGTGCTCCAAATTGAAAATTCCAAAACAGCGGGTATCCGCCACCGCGCCGACTGAAAATTCCAGAAATTCGTACCAGGCAGGATCCAGCTCTGCGATCAACTGCTCGGCTTCCTCCGGGGGCAACTGAAGGAATTCCTCCCTTTTCTCTTCCTTTAAGCGATACGCCCGCAAAGGGTAGGCACTTTCATCGGAGACCGCTCCCTCCCGCAGGACAGATCCGTTGACAAAACGATTCTCATCCTGGCTCCACATCTCGTAGCGGTCATACAAAATGCCCAGGGGAATTCCGTCCGCGTCTGTTTGAAGATCCGTCAGATGTTGTTCCCGCAGATATTCCTGGTAGACGTTCTCATCCACAAAATAAATGCCCAGACTCATAGTGCTCTCTTCCGGATGATCGGTATTCTCCCCCGTACTGGTGACAGGAATTTCCTGATATTTCTCAGAGAGATCCTCGTTGGGGAGGATAGCCTCCAGATAGCTGGCGGACGCTTCCGCGGACTGCAAGATTCCAGAAGCCTGCAAAAGGACAGGGTACGCCTGCTCCCACTCCTCTCGTGTCATGCTATTGGGATCATATTCATACACCACATCCGCTTCCGTGGTCTGATACACTTCCCCCACACTCTTTTTCAGATAAAGGCCGAAGGAGGCAGAAGAGATAAAGAGCACGATACTCATAGTCAGCGACAATACCGTCACCCGATATTTTTTCTTATCCCGTTCAAAATATTTCGCAGCCAAAAGTCCCGGCAGGCCAAAAAGGCGGGCAATCCGGTGCTTCCTCGGACGTTTGCGCACCG
Organism: uncultured Lachnospiraceae bacterium; assembly: GCA_964601745.1. GTDB lineage: Bacteria > Bacillota > Clostridia > Lachnospirales > Lachnospiraceae > CAZROZ01. Next base: position 4,801 of record CAZROZ010000072.1, read on the forward strand.
GCACCTCCACATCTTGGCTCTGCCGAATCGCTTCAATGGCTGAGACGGAGGCCGCTCTCCTGGAGGGAATCCAGGCAGAGATCCGCACAGTGATGAGGGCAATCAGAAAAGAGAGAAGCAGCGCCGGAAGCGGAACCACCAGTCTGGGAGAAAGATTTGTCCTGCTGAAAGAGCGGAACAGACCGCTGGTTGCCCGCAGTGTGATGCTGATGCCCAGGATCCCGCCCAGCATTCCAAGTGGAATGCCAATGACAGAGAGCATCATCGACTCATAGCGGACCATTCGGCGGATCTGCTTTTTGGTCGCGCCCACAGAGGAGAGCAGACCGAACTGTTTGGTCCTGTCGCTGACGGAAATGGAAAAGGCATTATATATCAAGGAGATCGAGCCCAGCAGAATCAGCACCATCAGGATCGTCACCAGACCGTACAACACCGTGTAAAAAGTGCTGTACCGGGACACGCCCAATGCCGTCATGAGACGATAATTAACGGCATCATAAGTCTCCCCGTAGGCGGAACATTCCTGCAGGAAAGTATTGATTCCCCGGGGATGCTTGATCCGGACATAGATATCTTCGCTGACACCAAAGAGTCCTTCTCCCGGTCCGGTCAGCACGGTATATCCCGGCGCGGTACGCCGCTCAAATTCCGGGCGAGCATAAAAGCCGACCACGTGGAAGGTGACTTCCGTCCGCGGGATGAATTTTTCTTCCTCCGAGGAAAGATCCGGATCATAGGGATTGCTCTGAGTCAGCCTCTCCTCTCCCGCCCACCGGTCGCCCAGCTGCAATGTCAAGGTATCTCCCAGATGGTAATTCACCCCGCCGTTATAGGAGAGATGCCGCGGAATCAGGACCTCGCTCTCATCCTCCGGGAGTCTCCCCTGTACCAGATTGATGGGCATATTTTCCATGAAACCGGCATCCGGTCTGGCCACATAGAGGAAGATCTTGGCGGGATTGGTGGTCTGTTCCTGGGCATATCCCAGGCTGGTAAGGGTAAAAGATGCCTTCACCTCGGAATCGTCCCGTATCTTATCCGCATCCTCCTCCGCCACATCCATGATCTTCCCGTGCCAGTTGCCCTGCTCTGAAATGGCAATCTGCGCCATGTAATCCTGACAGCTGAAAGCCAGGGCGATCACCGCCGTCATCATCGCGGAGGAGAGAATGATCCCCACGATAGTGACCAGCGTGCGGACTTTGTTTTTCTTTAACGTGGCATTGGTCACTTTATGAAAAATATTCATGGGCGGATCACCTCGTCTCGTACGATGGCTCCGTCCTCGATGGAGAGAATGCGGTCCGCCTGCAGGGCAATGCTCTCATCGTGGGTAATCACGATCAAGGTCTGATGAAAGCGCTGGTTGGATTCCTTCAGCAAATTAATGATCTCCCGACTGTTCTTGGAATCCAGATTGCCGGTGGGCTCATCCGCCAGGACCACGGCCGGCACCGTCATCAGTGCCCTGCCGATGGAGACGCGCTGCTGCTGTCCGCCGGAAAGCTGATTGGGCAGATTGTGTTCTTTTCCCTTGAGCCCCAGGGTATTGATGAGTTCCTCCAACCGCTGCTGATCCACCTTTCTGTCATCCATCAATACCGGCAACGTGATATTTTCCACCACGTCCAGCACCGGAATCAGATTGTAAAACTGATAGATCAGTCCCACCTGCCGCCGGCGGAAAATGGCCAGCTGTTCCTCATTCTGGGCATAGACATCCTGCTCGTCCAGGTAGACATGACCGGAAGTAGGGGTGTCCACGCCGCCCAAAATATGAAGCAGGGTGGATTTCCCGGAACCGGACGGACCGATGATAGCCAGAAATTGTCCCGTCTCCACGGTAAAACTCACATCCCGCAGTGCCAGGACTTGATTGGTCCCTTTGCCGTAACTTTTCGACAGATGATCCACGCGGATCAGGGGATTTTGCTTCCTTCCCCCATAAAGATCCGGCATTGGTTCCCCCGGGATCCGCTCCTGGAGAGTTTCCTCTTTCAAAGGCATCTGTGCCTCTATTTTGTTTTTTCCCATTGATTTTACCTCCTTTGCATCCGAGCAGGGACATCCAGCCTCAAATAGACGGACATCCCCTCTGATAGCAGGGACATCCGTCTCGAGAAAAGACCTCCCGCATTCGCGCATTGTCACCATAACAAAGGAGGCTGACAAGCAGATGACCGTCAGGTGACAGAATAGTCACCTTTTCTATCCCGATCAGAGGGATATAACCGCATCACGAAGCATGCGCCGCCCTGGGGTAGATTTTTCGCCTCCAGTGTGCCGTCCTGCTGGGATACAATGGATTTTGCCAGAGACAGTCCAATGCCGAAGCCAGTCGAGGAAGCTTCCTCCTTCCCCTTGTAAAAACGCTCAAAGAGATGCGGCAGATCCTCTTTGGCAAAGCCGGGACCCGTATCGGAGACAGAGATCTGGGTATAGAGCACATTCTGCTCCGCTGTGACCGTGATAGTGCCGCCGGAAGGCGTATGCTCCATGGCATTTTTGAGCAGATTGGAGAGCGCTTCCGCAGTCCAGGTCAAATCACCGCAGAAAACGCACTCCGGATCCACCTTGGTGACGAATTCCACGCCGTTTAATTCCAGCGGGATCAGCAGCGAGTCCGAGGCCAGGGAAATCAGCGCTTTGACTGACTCTTCTCTCTTGGAGAAAGTCACCACTCCCGCGTCCAGCCGGGACAGCTTCAGCATAGTGGTCACCAATTGTTCCATTTGTCGCAGAAGTCGGTTCAAATCCGCGGTCAATTCCAGTCGCCGCTCCTCCGGCAGCTGAGACTCTCCCAGAAAGGAAGTGATCAATCCCATGGTGGTGAGGGGTGTCCGCAGCTGGTGGGAGATGTCCGCCATGGCATCCGCCAGCTGTGTTTTTTGCTTTTTCAATTCTTTGTTCTGCCACTTGAGCTGCCGCAGAAGTTTCGTCAATTCTCCCTCTAGCGAAGACAGCTCTCCCTCCCGGTACGTATTTAAAATCAAATTTTCCTTTCCATTCAGGATGGCATCTAGATGATCTGAGAGCTGCTGGATGGCGGCATACCTGCGGCGGGCACTGTTCCACCACAAAAGCAGTAAAATCCCGCTAATTACAAATACAAGAAGAGCGCCGCCCCCGCCAAAGAAGACAGCGCCCACGAAAATGCCGAGAAGAGAGAGAATAATGGCAGCTTTGAAATACTTCGCAAATTCCGAATTTCGCATCAATTTCCCGTATTGCATCCCTCAGTCGTTTTCCTTTCCACAAAATATTCTGAAAGCCCAGTCGCAATGGACATGTGGATGGGCTGCTCGCAGGCCAATCCGCATGGACATTAGCAACGCTAACACGTATGAGCAAGTAGGGCAATA
>CAZROZ010000073.1:0-8001 GCA_964601745.1 uncultured Lachnospiraceae bacterium
GAGCATACGGGACTCGAACCCGTGACCTCCACACTGCCAGTGTGGCGCGCTCCCAACTGCGCTAATGCCCCAAGTCGGGGTAACAGGATTTGAACCTGCGACCTCACGGCCCCCAGCCGTGCGCTCTAGCCAAACTGAGCCATACCCCGCGTCGCAAGGCGTATTATAACCCATACCCTTGAAAAAAGAAAGCATTATTTTTTAATTTTGACTAGGGCGCAAATTTAAGCGAAGCCTCTCTCTTTTTCGGAAGAACCACAGTAAAGACGGTCGTACCACCGCCGCTGGAGGGAATGACCAGGCCCCCGTGGAGTTCCACAATTCCCTTCACCACAGACAGGCCGATGCCGTACCCCTCCGTCGCGTGAGATTCGTCTGCCTGGTAGAATTTGTTGAAAATCCGTTCCATATTTTCTTTCGAGATCTGAAGTCCCGTGTCGCTGATAGAAATGAGCAGATTCTCCGGCGTCTCTGTGATACCGATCCGCAGCAGCCCGCCCGGGTCTGAAAATTTGATGGCGTTGTCAATCAAGTTCAGCCACACCTGCTTCAGCATACCGCGATTTCCCTCATACAGATACTCCCCGAAATCCACCTCCAGATCCAGCGCTTTTTCTGTCCATTTATTTTCCAGCAAAAGCACACAGCTGCGGATCTGCTCGGAGAGATTGAATCTGGTCACATCTGTCAGTATCGTCTGATTCTCAATTCTGGTCAGATCCAGCACATTGGTCACCATGTCCGACAAGCGATGGGACTCCTCCGAGATGATGCGAATGTACTCCTTCCTCTCCTCCCCAGGCAAATCCGCTTCCAACAGGAGGTCTGCAAAACCGGCGATGGAGACAATCGGCGTCTTGAATTCGTGAGAGAAATTGTCGATGAAGTCGGACCGCAGCATCTGAGTTTTCTCCAATTCCTCCGCCATGTGATTAAAGGAATCGGTCACCTCTACCGCGGCGGGATGCCGGCGAAAGCCTGTGTGAAAAGTGAGGCGGGTCTTGAAATTGCCGTGGGCCAGGGAATCCATCGCGTCAATCACCCGATTGACAGGAATCAAGTAAATTTGGCTTAAGAGGAAGCTTAAGAGCACTCCCAGCGCAATGCTCACCGCCACCAAGATGAGAATGCGGACCTGCGGGTGCTGCCAAGGTCCTCCCGGCGGAACCCGATGGCTGCGAAACAAATACAGTATCACACCGCCTGTGACCAGGGAGATAAGCAGGAAAAAAATGAAAATCACCGCGGAAAACAAAATGGTCAGTGCCAGTCTGGGCCTTGTCTTCCTGGAAGAATTCCGCTTTTTCATACTTTTTTCACCGCCCTGTAGCCAAGACCGTGAACCGACTGAATCTCGAATTCCTTCCACCCCTCAAAGCGTTTCCGCAGGCGGGAGATATGCACGGTGATGGTCTCCCACCCCGCCTCGCTGTCGGCACCCCAAATCTCTTCCATCAGCTGGATCCGGGTGAAGGTTCTGCCCGGGTCGGAGAGCAGCCTATAGAGAAGCAGAAATTCCTTCTGGGGCAGTTCCTGGGTCTTTCCGTCTTTCGTCACCGTGTATTCGTCATAATTGAGAGTGACATCCCCGATTTCAATCCGGTGCTCACTGACAATCCGGGAACGGCGCAGGAGCGCTTTTATGCGCAGCAGCATTTCCTTTTTGTCGATGGGCTTGGTGATATAGTCATCCGTCCCGGCAAGGAATGCCTTGTATCGATCATCCGGGAGCTGTTTCGCCGTGACCATCAAGATGGGCAGATTCTCTCCCGCTTCCCGCAGTGTTTTGGTGAATTCATACCCGTCCATGACCGGCATCATAATGTCCAGCACAATCAGATCCACATGCTCGGTATCCAGCAGTTCCATGGCTTTCTGTCCGTTTTCCGCTTCCACGACCGTGTAGCCCTCCGGTTCCAGCACTGCCCGCAGCAGTCTGCGCGTATTTTTGTCATCATCTACGACAAGAATGTGAAACATGCCAATCCTCCTGCTGTGGAATCTGTCTCCGACCGTTTCCTACTATGTTAGTCTCCGATCGTTTCCTACTATTGTTACATGTACTGAGAGCACCGGTCTACATGCTCCTGCAGCCGGGCAGACGCGTCGCGAATAGGCGCCAGGTCTCCTTCCGTCATCCTGTCCGGTTTCTCAGAGGAAATCATGTGCTGAAGCTGAGAGACCTCCGCCTTTAGCTGCTTCCTTTCCTCTTTTGGCATCGTCTTTTTCGCTTTATCCAGCACTTCCTGGGCCCTCGTAAGCACTCGGTTGGCCTCTGTATTTAATTCCATCAAGCTGCGGCGCACACCGTCCTGCGCCGCGTACTGCTGGGCGTCGCGGATGGCACGCTCGATCTCCGCGTCCGACATGCGGCCGTTTTCTGTGATGGTGATGGACTGGGCTTTGCCGGTGTCCAGATCTCTGGCTGACACGGTCAGGATCCCATTGGCATCAATGTCGAAGGTGACCTCAATCTGGGGGACACCCGCAGGCGCACGCTTGATCCCGTTCAATTTGAATTTGCCGATGGAGCGATTGTCCCGTGCCATGGGGCGCTCTCCCTGGAGCACATTGATCTCCACACTGCTCTGATAGGCGGAGGCAGTGGAAAAAATCTGGGAATAGTGAACCGGCAGCGTGGTATTGCGCTCCACCAGTCTGGTCGCCACACCGCCCACCGTCTCGATGGACAGACTCAGCGGCGTCACATCCAGCAGCAGCATGCTGTTTTCTCCACCGTAGATGGTCAGCGTTCCCCCGGAAAGGGTGCTTCCCTGGGCCGCGGCTCCCTGGGCCACACATTCATCCGGATTGATATTCCGGGAGGGATTCATACCTGTCAGCTGGCGCACTTTCTCCTGAACAGCGGGAATCCGCGTGGAACCGCCCACCAGGATGACCCTGCCCAATTCGGAAGCCGCGATCCCGGCATCCGTGAGGGCGTTTCTCACCGGGATCGCCGTCTTGTCCACCAGATCCTTGGTCAATTCATTAAATTTCTCTCTGGTGAGGGTGTACTCAAAATTGACAGGTCCGCCGCTGCCGCCCGTCAGATAGGGAAGCGCAATATAAGCATTTTCGGAGGTGGAGAGTTCCTTCTTCGCCTGCTCCACTGCCTCCCTGACCCGCTGCTGCGCCACCAGATTCTTCCGAATATCCATATGGCACTCTTTTTGGATGATGCCTGCCAGATAAGTCTCCAGCCGATCGTCGAAATCATCGCCGCCCAGATGGTTGTCCCCGTTGGTGGCAAGCACTTCTATGACACCCTCTCCGATCTCGATGATAGACACATCAAAAGTGCCGCCGCCCAGATCGTAAACCATGATTTTCTGGGGCGCACCGTTATCCAGTCCGTAGGCCAGCGCCGCACTGGTGGGTTCATTGATAATCCGCAGCACATTCAGCCCCGCGATCCGACCGGCATCCTTTGTGGCCTGGCGCTGTATGTCATTGAAATAAGCGGGCACCGTGATCACCGCGTCTGTGACCGGCTCTCCCAGGTAATTTTCCGCGTCTTTTTTCAACCTGGCCAGAATGATAGAACTGATTTCCTGGGGAGAGTAGGCCTTGCCGTCTACCGTGAATTTCCAGTCCGTTCCCATGTGGCGCTTCACCGAAGTGACAGTTCTGGATCGATTAGTCACAGCCTGCCGCAGGGCAATGTCGCCCACCAGCCGTTCTCCTTCTTTGGTAAAAGCGACTACACTGGGCGTGGTCCTCCCTCCGCTCTCATTGGGAATGATGACCGGCACGCCGCCTTCCACCACCGCCACACAGCTGTTGGTAGTCCCCAGATCGATTCCTATGGCTTTACTCATCTCATAACCTCCTCATTCGACGTAACGTGTCCTCAGAACACGAACGGAAGTCCGAACATAATTGTCTGCAATAATCCCATAATCAGACGGAAAAGCAGCATGAACAGCAAGATTTTCCAGAAAAAGCTGAACGGGTTGAAGGGCTTGGCATTGCTGTAATAAGAGCCCGTCTCGCTCCGGGATTCCTGCAGGATTTCCTGGCGAAACTGCCGGTACATCTGATTATTGGTATTCATCTGAATCGCCCGCTCAATCATATCCTGGGCACGGGAGAGTTCTCCGTTCCCTTTGTACGCAGCCGCGCAGACATAATACCAGCGGTCATTGCGGTAATTGCTGGTCATTCTGGAAAGAATATCGATGGCCTCCGCGTACCTGCCGTTTTGAATACTGCGGATCGCCTGCACCATCTCCGGGGAATCCCCTTGCTGAGGCTGCGGCGCAGTATTATAGTGCGTCGATCCGAAACCGAAGAGATCTCCAAAATCAAATCCCCCGAAATCGCTGGTCCACCCGCCATAGCCTTGATAAGTGTTTTCCTGGTAATCTCCTGCCTGACCACTGGAATACGATCCGCCGTAACCATAATACTGGTTGGCACTCTGCTGCCTTCTTGCCTCCTGCTCCCTGCGTGCTTGATACTTTTCCGGGTGTTGAATCATATCATACGCTTCATTGATCTCATTCATTTTCTCCGCGGCGGACGGGTCATTGGGATGGAGATCGGGATGGTACTGCTTGGCCATCTTTCGGTAGGCCTTCTTGATCTCCTCCTCCGTCGCACCTCGGGAAACACCCAGCACTTTATATGGATCATCAATCATAATCGCAATTTTCTCCTTTTATACGCTTTTACACGCCGTGATTCTTCTATCCGTCTCCTGCTCATGTCCGCTTGGTGAATTCCGTATGGCATCTGGCACAGGTGACGATGATCGTCTTTCCTTTCGCCGGCTTTGGAATCCGGACATAGTTCCTGCAGTTGGGACAGCGGTAATACTTGTGAGTCTTCCGATCCCGGAACATATCCCGCCGCACCCGGATTGCTTTTTTTATTGTATCACGAAATTCCAGATATTGCTCCCGCTCGTTCTGTCTTTTATAAATATTTTTTGACAGCGTCCTGAACCAGGATAAGAAGAGCAGCACCAGCGCTATCAGGTAGAGGAAGCGAAGCCTGCGGAAGAATGTGGATAATAGCAGGAAAATCAAGCTAGTAAAGGTCATCGCATAGGACAATTCATCCGTCCCGTAGCGTCCAGACATAAACATGCGCATTTTTTCTCCAAGTTTCGTGAAAAAACCTTTCATGGCAAAAACACAGCCCCTTTCTTTCTTTGATGGGCCCCATGATAACAGACAAATCTAAACAAAATCTTACGGAATCGTAAAATTTCTCCTTCCCGTTTGCACTTTGCGGCAAAAGCGGGTACAATGAGACGGATAAAGGCGCTCAAGCCGGCTCCTGGCTGCACTCAAGGCTCAAAGAAGCTCTTGCGCAGACAAAGGGGCGGTCTGGGGGATTTTTCTTGTGGGAGAAGGAGATCTTTTGTGAAACTAGTCTATCGCGTCTTGTTTTTTTTCGCTGTCTTCGGCATATCCCTCCTGGTGATGATCGGAGAAAAACCGGAGTCCTCCCTGACCCACGACGTGACGGTGGAGATGGGAGGAGGAGAATTCCCCATTTTATATGTAGAGTCGCGTGGAATGAGAATCAATCCGCTGCACGGGTACAGCAGTGCCATGCGGGAGAACGCGGTGCGGGATTCCATCTCCCCGGTTTCCAGAGAAGATTCCTCTCTGCGGCTGATCTTCAGAGAGGACGGCTATTCCATCAGCAGACTGCATTATCTTCTATCCGATCTGGACGGTGAAATTCAGCAGGAAGACACAATCCTGGCCTTTGATGAGACAGACGAGGAGAAATCCTGTCTGATCCACGTGGAAGAATTGAATCAGGAACAGGAATACGCGCTGACACTGGAGGCGCTGACCAAGACCAACAAGCGGATTTATTACTATACCCGGGTGAAATATCTGCCGGAGGATTATCTGCCGGAGAAGCTGGAATTCATCCTCCGGTTTCAGGAGCGAACCATGCACAAGGATACCCTGGGCGAAGTCGAGCGGTACCTGGAACCAAACCGAAAGGCACAGACGGAAACGCTGGATCTGGTGGACATTCACTCCCCCTTGGAGATGGTGGGTTTTGGTGGACTACAGCCGGTTTTACAGTCGGAAATCGTCCCTGTCATCCGGGAAATCACGCAGGACACTGTGGCAGTCACCCTGTCCTACCTGATCTCCGGAACCACAAAGGAGGGGGAAGAGAACTTTCAGGTGAAGGAGTACTACCGGATCCGCTATACAGACATCCGCACTTATCTGCTGGATTTTGAGCGGAAAATGGAGTCTGTCTTCAACCGGGAGCAGGCAGCCACCGCGACAGAAGAGATCAAATGGGGAATCACCGGGGAAGATGACTCCCAGTTGATTTTCGGTCCGGACGGCAAAAAGCTGGCTTTCGTCAAGGGACAGGAATTGTGGTATCTGGATCTCGAGGGAGAAAAATTGACCCGGGTTTTTTCCTATTTGAATCTGGAGGATTACGTCCGCAGCAGCTACGATCAACACAAAATCAGACCCCTTGACATCACCCAGGAGGGAGCGCTGGATTTCCTCGTCTACGGATATCTGAACGGCGGTGATTACGAGGGCAGGGTGGCTATCGTTCTTTACCGCTACCACCCCGAGATCAACCGGATCGAGGAGCGGGTTTACATCCCTCTGGATTTGCCCTATCAGCTGATTCAGGAAGACATTCGCAATTTTGCCTATGTGACTGAGACCGACCTTTTCTATTTTGCGCTCAATCACAGCATTTACTGCTACGACATCGGCGGCCATAGTCTGCGCACGGTGGCGGAGACGGTGTCAGATACCAGTTTTGTGGCCTCACTGCCGGATGAATATGTGGCATGGCAATCGGACGCGGATCCGCTCCGGTCTGACGCGATCCTCATTTTGAATCTGCCCACCGGCGAAGAGCGCAGGATTGAGGCCGCACCGGGGGAGAGAGCCGTCTTGTACGGGAAAATCAATGAAGACTTTCTCTACGGCATGGTGGAGGTGGATCGAATCTCCCAGAAAAGTGATGGTTCTTACTTGACGCCGGCTTATCAAGTCTTCATCGCCGATCAATACGGCGTGATCTTGAAGGATTATCAAAAGAAGAAACAGTATGTGGCGGGAGCGACAGTAGAAGGCAACATCGCGACGCTTCACCTGGTGGCCAAAAAGGGAAATTCCTATATTGAAAAAGACCCGGATTACATCATGAATCAGACCACTTCCCGGGAAGGATACATCAAAGTGACCTGGCGGGATGACGAGCTGGCTTACCGGGAACGCTTTCTCTCTCTGGGCATCCGGCACATGAAGGAGCCGCCCACCCTGACACAGGCGCAGACAACGATGATCTCTGAGGATCTGACGCTTCGCCTCGCTACCAGCCGCTGGACCCAGGATCGCTATTATATCTACAGCCGGGGAGAAGTGAGTGGATATGAGAACACCGCTGCCCAGGCCATCGCGAAGGCAGATGAGGTAGGCGGTGTGGTGACAGGACCGGACGGCGCGGTGATCTGGGCAAGAGGGGACCGCCCCTATCAGAATGGCATTGACACGGTGACGCCTCAATACGGGAAAATAGACAAAAGTACCTTGACTACCTGTGTGGCGATGATTCTGGACAAGGAACGGATCTCCTATGACAAGTCAGTGCTGACGAGGGACCGCTCTGTGGGGGAATTGCTGGAAGAAACGATGGGGGCTTCTCTGGTGAATCTGACGGGATGTACGGTGGATGAGATCTGCTATTATATCGGGAAAGACCGGCCTGTAATCGGACAGAAGAAAAATGGAGAGTATGTCCTGTTTTTTGGCTATGACGCCAATTATGTGAAATACGCGGACCCGGAAGTAGGCAGGACGATCGTACTTCTGACCCGGAAAGCCCAGGAAAATTTCGAGGAAGCAGGGTCTGTCTTTTATACCTACCAGTGAGAACTGTCTCTAGGCATATTTCAGCTTTGTACACTGAAAGCCCAGTCGCAATGGACATGTGGATGGACTGCTCGCAGGCCAATCCGCATGGACATTAGCGACGCTAAACCGTATG
>CAZROZ010000074.1:0-7988 GCA_964601745.1 uncultured Lachnospiraceae bacterium
GCGGTGATGGCTTGCACAGACAAAAAGTCTGGTGGAATGCTTCGCTTCCAAGTAACCCCCCATGCCCCACATGTGGGGCACCACCATGAATGAAAGCCGAGGAAGACGGCGAAAGGGAGGAAAGAATGAAGAGAGGCTGGGAAAAATACAAGGCACAGGTGATAGCAGCACTCATTGTCGTGATTTGTGGTGTGACATTTACATTTTTATTGACACGAGGGTACAAAATCGGAGACGTGATCAGGCAGTTCTCTCAGATTCTGGCGCCATTTCTCTACGGGTTTGTCATCGCGTATGTCTTGACACCTGTATTCAATTGGATTCGCTCGTTGGTACAGCGTCTCGGGGGGAAAGCGGGAATCCCCGAAAAACCCCTCAAGGGGATTTCCAAAGGGATCGCCTCTCTTATCAGCATGCTGTTGTTGATTTTCGTGGTCGGCGGTCTGCTCTACATGGTATTGCCACAGGTGATTATGAGTGTTATGTCCATCGTTGAGGATATCCCCGGCGCTCTCACTTCCCTGCAGAAATGGCTGGAGCAAAGATTTGTGGAATACCCGGAGCTGAGGGAGCAGATCAATATCCTGGCGACTCAGGTGCTGGAGTGGTTGAGGAATTGGGCAGAGACAGAACTGCTGCCGGAACTGAATTCCATTCTGGTGATGTTATCCGACAGCATTATGGAGATCATTTCTTTTTTGAAGAATGTTGTGCTGGGCATGATCGTGGCAGTCTATATGCTGAACGGGAAAGATCACTTTGCTGCCCAGGGAAGGATGCTGGTCTATGCCGTTTTTCCCAGAAAAATCGCAGAGATTGTCCTGCATGCCTTTTCCAAAGCCCATCAGGTATTCGGCGGTTTCTTGAGAGGAAAACTGCTGGATTCTTTCATCATCGGCATGATCTGTTTCGTGTTTATGTCCGTCATCCGTGCGCCTTACGCGATGCTGATCAGTATTATCGTGGGTGTGACCAATATCATCCCGTTTTTCGGCCCCTTCATCGGTGCTGTACCCTGTATCTTGATCCTGTTGATTGAATCGCCGAAGATGGCACTGATTTTTACAATTTTCATCTTTATTCTGCAGCAGATCGACGGAAATCTGATTGGACCCAAGGTCTTGGGAAATTCCACGGGGCTCTCCGCTTTCTGGGTGATGTTTGCCATTTTGTTCTTCAGCGGAATCTGGGGCTTCCTGGGCATGATTGTCGGTGTGCCGCTTTTTGCCGTGATTTACTATTTTGTATCGGAATTCATTCATGTTTCCTTGAAGAGGAAGGGACTGCCAGCCGGCGAATACGGCTACCACGAGTCCCACCTGCCATGGAAGCAGATGGAAAATTTAGATTCGGAAGAGGATTCCTTCACGCAGGCGTTTTTTCTAAATTCTGTACAGGATTCTCAGGATTCTGTACAAGAACAATCAGGGAAAGATTCAAAGCGCAGTTTTCTTGATCGTTCCCAGGAGCATTTGAAAGAGAGTGTCAAAGAACAGGCGCAGGGCGGCCTTCAAGAAGATAACCAGGACAATTCGCAGAAATAGAGGGAGGAAATGTCTTGAAAGGGAAACGTATTCTTGCGCTGATCGGCGTGATTCTTTTGCTGGGGATGTACGCGGCAGCCTTTCTCGCCTCTTTGATGGGAAGCCCCGCCGCGAATCAAATTTTCCTGGGCTCTATTTGTGCTACGATCATAGTGCCCGTCCTTTTGTACGGGTATCAGCTGCTTTACCGGGTGCTGAAAGGGAGAGGGGTCAAAGCGGAGCAGGAGGAGGAAGCGACCTCCCGGCAGGACATGGTGAAAAGTAAGGCTCCAGGGCAGAATCTTGAGAACAAGAAAGAGGATCGGCAGAATCCTTGAAGAGAGCGCAAATGTTTGTCAGGGGCTTTTTTAGAGAATGGGACGGAGGAGATAGACATGAATAGAGCATGGATAGAGCTTGACAAAGACGCATTATTTTACAATATCCAGCAGTATCAAGCACTCTTGCCGGAGGACAGCAAAATCATGGCTGTCGTAAAAGCCAATGCCTACGGCCACGGATCCGTCCAGATCGCCAGATGGCTGGAGGCAATCGGAATCGACCATTTTGCGGTCGCCACCGTCGATGAGGCAGTGGAATTGAGGAGGGGAGGCATCACCCAGCCAATCTTGATTCTCGGATATACAGATCCCTCCTGTTTTGAGACCCTGGTAAAGTACGATTTGACGCAGACGGCCACCTGTGAGGAACACGCCAGGATGCTGGAATATTTCGGCGCAGAGAGCGGAACGCCTATCAAGGTTCACATCGCCGTGGACACAGGGATGCATCGGATCGGATTTGCGCCGGATAATATTGCTGGAATCAAATATTATTACCGGAGTAAAAGTATGAATGTGACCGGCATTTATTCCCATCTGTGTGTGGCGGATACGGACGAAGAGCAGCACGTGAAATTTTCTTATGGGCAGATCGAGAAATTTAATGCTTTGATTGACGCCTTGCAAAAGGATGGCCTTGATCTCGGGGTGATTCACCTGCTGGCGAGCTACGCCGCCGTCAATTATCCTGCTTATACAAGAGATTACGCCAGATTGGGCATTTTGATGATGGGCGTGCGCTCCGAACCGGGGGATTTTCTCCGTTCCCCGCTTCCGCTGAAGCCGGTGATGACTCTGAAGGCACATATCACCTCGGTGCGGGAAATCGGTCCGGGAGAGACGGTGAGTTACGGGCGGACTTTTACTGCCAAGAGACAGACCAAGCTGGCCTCCGTAGCCATCGGGTATGCGGATGGGATTCCCAGGTGCCTCAGCGGAAAATTGCGCGCCATTGTCCATGGTCAGTATGCGCAGGGGGTCGGTCGCATCTGCATGGATCAGTTGATGCTGGATGTCACAGGGATAGGCGGGGTCCACGTGGGAGATGAGGCGATCTTTATCGGGATGGATCATGACAAGGCGATCTATGCCGAGGAATTGGCACAAAACGCCGGTACGATCACCAATGAATTCTTGAGCCGCCTGGGAGCAAGGCTGGAGAGAGCAATTGTCGAGTGAAGATGCATACCTACGCTATTTCTGATGTGCACGGGAATTACGAAAAATATACGCGCATCCTTGCCGCCATTGATCTGCAGGCACAGGATCTCTTGTATGTGTTGGGGGATGTAATTGACCGCGGTCCAGACGGCATCAAAATTCTCCAGGATATGATACGGCGTCCCAATGTCATTCCTATTCTCGGGAATCACGAATTCATGATGGCGATCTGCCTTCGCTTTTTAATGCGGGAAGTGGAGGAGGAATCGATCGCGCGGCTTTCTGGCACAGATCTAGCCGCTTTTCAGGATTGGCAGGTGAACGGCGGAGCACCTACGTTACGGCAATTTTCCGCTTTGAAAATGGAAGAGCGACTCCAGATTCAAGAGTATCTGGGAGAATTTTCCCTGTATGAGGAAGCGCGTGTCGGCAATCATGGATATGTATTGCTGCACGCCGGTCTGGCTCATTTTTCTCCGGATAAACCGCTCGAGGAGTATTCCCTGGAGGATTTTATGGAGGGAGCGCCGGATTATGCCACGCAGTATTGGCCGGATAGATATCTCATTTCCGGACACACGCCGACCCGGCTCATTCCGGGAAATCCTTGTCCGGATCGAATCTACCGGGCGAATCATCATATCGCCATTGACTGCGGATGCGGGTTTGGCGGATCATTGGGTGCGTTTTGTCTGGACACGGGGGAGGAATTTTATGTCTGAGATGTCTATGAGGGCAGGAGATCCAGCGCATCACCCGGCGATACCTAATATTATTGCGCTAAAATTGAATCGGTGGTTTTTCAGAGACGGTGTGATGATTGTCATGCCGTTTTTTATGTGTTTCAGCGCGTGCGAAGGGAGAATAGGACGGGTTTTGTGTGTTCCAGCGCATGTGCAGGGAAAATGACACGGGTTTTGTCACATTCCTCATTGCTTTGCGACTTTAAGGATGAAAGCTTTCATCTGCATAGAAATGAGAGGACGGTATGGACGATATTGCCATTGTAGAATTATTTCATCAGCGGGAGGAGCGGGCGATTGCCGAATCGGACAAGAAATACGGCGGGATGTGCCGCTCTATCGCCACGCGTCTTCTCAGAATCAAAGAGGATGTGGAAGAGTGTTTAAATGACACCTGGTACATCGCCTGGAATAAAATGCCTCCGGAGCGGCCTGCGTCGCTGGGCGCTTTCCTGGGGCGCATTACCCGCAATGTGTCAATCAGCCGATGGAGGCGGGATCACGCGCAGAAGAGGTTTGACGGGATGGAAATCCTGCTCTCAGAGCTGGAAGATTGTGTGCCGTCCCCCGACACGGTAGAGGCAGAGATGTCGCGTCGACAGCTGGCTGATGCTATCAGTGCGTGGCTGGATACCTTGGAGCAGCAGGAGAGATGGCTTTTCGTCCGCAGGTACTGGTACGCAGATCCTGTGAAAGCACTTGCAGCGGAACTCAAAGAGAGACCAAACTCCTGTTCCCAGCAATTGCTGCGGCTGCGAAAATCGCTTCAAGCTTTTCTGGAATCGAAAGGAGTCGCGTGATGGATGTGAAAAATATCTATGATGGAGTTACTGATATTCGAGATGATCTGATCGAAGAAGGGAAAGGGGCACCACCCCTGAAAAGGCACCGCGGGAAACCATTTTGGTATGGCGCCATCGCCGCGGTTCTCGCGGTTACTCTCATTATTGGAGCGATATTTTTGAGACCTGGCGGCGGACGGACTGCGTATGCCATATCCCAGGCAGAATATCCGAAGATGGCTCCCTACCCCGGGGAGTTTTATTCGGAAGAGGAATATAACGCCTGGTGGGAGGACATTATGGCGCAGCGGCGGGATTTGGGTGACATCTCCCCCCTGCAGGACTTTTTCGCGAAAAGTTCCCAGATTTTTCTGACTGATACGCAGGGGGAAAATAAGGTATATTCTCCGCTGAATGTCTACATTGCGCTCTCCATGCTGGCACAGATCACCGACGGCAGCAGCAGGGAGCAGATTCTAACTCTGCTGGGCAGTGACAGCATGGAGGCATTGCGCAGTCAGGTCAGTGACGTTTGGAATGCCAATTATCGGGATGACGGAATGCTGACCTCTATTCTCGCCAATTCCCTGTGGCTGAACAAGGAAATTGCGTTCAATCAGGATACGATGGACATTCTGGCACAGGATTTTTATGCCTCCTCCTACCAGGGAGAGATGGGTTCGGATGCATTCAATGATGCGCTTCAAGAATGGCTGAATGTGCAGACAGGGGGGCTTCTCAAGGACCAGACAGAGGGAATAGAAATGAATTCAGAGACAATTCTGGCTCTGGCGACGACAATCTATTATAAGGCAAAGTGGTCACATGATTTTCAGAAGGAAAACACTTCCCCGCAGACATTTCACAGCCCTTCCGGTGATCTGGAAGTGGATTTCATGCATCAGCAAAAGACACAGAATTATTATTGGGGAGATCATTTTGCCGCGGTCAGTCAGTCCTTTGTAGAAGGTGGTTCCATGTGGTTCCTTTTGCCGAACGAGGGGATTACGCCAGAAGAATTGCTTTCTGACCAAGAAGCGATGGAGTTTCTCTTTCAGAATCAAGGGTGGAAGAACACTAAGACGATCCTGGTGAATAAAGCAATTCCAAAATTTGATGTTTCTTCTGAGTTTGACCTGGTAGATGGATTGAAAGGGCTCGGTGTGACGGATGTTTTCGACCCTTCTCATTCCGACTTTACGCCCATGATTACAAATGCGGATCTTTCAGTGGAAGTTTCCAGAGTGGATCACGCGGCACGTGTTACTATTGATGAGGAGGGCTGTGTTGCTGCAGCTTTCACGGTGGCCCTCACTGAGTCTGCCATGCCTCCTGATGAGGAAGTGGATTTTACGCTGGATCGACCATTTCTCTTCTGCATTACCGGAGAAAGCGGTATGCCATTATTTGTGGGCGTCGTGAACAGTCCCGTTGAAAAATGATGCAGGGCAAGAAATTTCGCCTTTCTTTGGCATGCTCTTTCGCATATTCCTCCTGCCGCTCTCGTCGGATAGGATAGATCGTCTTCTGTTCTTTTGAAGATATCAGAATCAGATATACATCCGACAACTCTGCACAGAAGATCCCCTTCTTTGCTTGGACCGTGCCCAGATTGGAACCATTGAACCGCATGCGGTGCTGCGGCTCCTCTTTCTTGCCCTTTGCTATCTCACATTATCTGAAACAAGGTATCTGATTGCATTTCCTCTCTTTTATTCGACTCGGAAATGGAAGGAAAAGCAGTAATGATCGGCATTTAATTGGTATTTTTCCAGCAGCATTGGGCCACAGCTGTTGGAACCGATGCCGCTCTGCTGGTAATCGACGCATAGAACCGTGGATCCGCAGGGCTGCAGCTCATAATTGTGAGCTTTTTGTGTCAATTCCTCCTGGGTATAGAAAGAGAGGTTAAAACTGAACGGGACTTCATTATAGACAGTCAAACGGTGCTGAGGACCGGATACTGTCACATATTCACAGTCATAATGGCTCCCGTTTTCCTGAGGCCGCAGGTAATCTACGTGTAAATCCTTCACGGGAGCAGCAAAACATCCCTGCCAGCTGGCCCGGTGTTTGTCAATATAGCTTTCCTGAGGGCCATAGCCGAAATACGTTGCTTGATTCATCTCCTCAGGAAGGAAAAGGCGCAGCCCCAGGCGAGGCAGATAAGTCAGGTCAGGAGTGGATTTTCCGGGGGCAAAGGAGCTCTCAAAATATTCCTGCATCTGACCCCGGATGAGGGCATTTCTCTCTATCTTAAAATGAACGGTCGCGGTGCCGTCTGGGTAAACGGTCCAGGTTGTATCAAGATCCAGATATTTCTGTCGATATACCGGTGCCATGGAGGAATGTGCGTGAATGCAGACGCTCCCACTGGGAAGACATTCATACGTCACTGAGTAAGCGCGAGTCACGAGACAATCGTAGCCTGCGGCCTCCCAGAGTGTTCGAATCTGGCGATCATTGTCAGTAGGAGCTCTCCACACATTGAGTTCCATAGGTCGATCCAGCAGATGCTGCTCCTGGTAAGTCATGGCGGAGAAGAGCCCGGTCCTCTTGTCAAGTTCATAGCAAAATTCAAAACCCTGTAGAAGAAGCACGGTGTCGTTCTCCACTACCGTCACGGCGGGGAGAGAGGAACTTTTTTCAACTGCCAGCAAAGGATGTTCCCTCGCCACCAGCAAAGGACGTTCCTCCTTCGACAATAAAGGATGTTCCTTCTCTGCCAGCAAAGGACGTTCCTCCTTTGACAATAAAGGACGTTCCTTTTCTGACAGCGAAGGTTGTTCCTCCTTCGACAGCATGGAATGCTCTCTTTCCAGCAATGCGTTCAATAGGGCAGTGGGCATATCCCGCAGGGGAAGCTCGTCAAAGCCCAGATCAAAGCCTTCCTCCCGGAGAGAATCCGCGTGCAGAAGACAGGTATGAATCAGAACAGAACATTTGCCGGAGCCTTCCGGATGAATCTGAGGAAGCGCCACCCGTCTCTTGCTGCGAGGCGGCACATCCAGCAGCGCACGATCCCGGATTTCCCCGGTGGCTGACACTTTTCCATCACACAAAATTTCATATCTTAAATAAGCAAATTCCTTCAGATTGGTAAAATCCAGGTTATTCTGCAATTCATAGAGTCCAGTCTCCTCGTCCACCTGGTGAATCCGCAGCGGTCGGTGGACATTCTTGTATTCCAGCAGTCCCGGATAAGGCGTGCGATCCGGCATCACCATCCCGTCCATGCAGAAATTGCCGTCATGGGGATACTCCCCGGAATCGCCGCCGTAGCCGTACTTTACCTTTCCTGACTCAGAAATGCCCTGATATACAGCGTGATCACACCACTCCCACACGAAACCGCCGGCAAAGGTGTCATATTCTTCCTCCAGCTCATAGTAGTCCTCAATATCCCCGGGGCCATTGCCCATGGCGTGAATGAATTCA
>CAZROZ010000075.1:0-2903 GCA_964601745.1 uncultured Lachnospiraceae bacterium
GCTCATACGGTTTAGCGTCGCTAATGTCCATGCGGATTGGCCTGCGAGCAGTCCTTCCGCCTGTCCATTGCGACTGGGCTTTCAAAGTAAAGTTGCCCTTGCATTTCACTTAGGCGATGACTATAATCATCAGCGACAATGAAGTGACGGGAGCTCGCGAACCGGGCTGAGAGGAGGGAAGCACCTCGACCGTGATACCTGATTTGGGCAATGCCAACGTAGGGATCCTTTAATGAGGAAGGTCGATTCGAAGGACGACCGGGAGGGACTGCCTGTCTGGCGGTCCTTTTTTCATGTGCAGACCCGGGAAAGGAACTATGCTGCGCTGCATACCTACTGCCCAGTTCCCAAGCGCCGCACGGCGAGTAGGGGAAGCTCTCCTCTACTCGATTTATCAGTAAAGCGCGAAGGCGGCATTTGCCAGGAAAAAGAAGGCCAAAGAGAAACAGAAAGGAAGGATGAACAATGTTCGGAAGTTGTCTAGAAAATGTGAGAAAAAGTGCCCCACTCGTTCACAACATCACCAATTATGTCACCGTGAATGATGTGGCCAATGCGATTCTTGCCTGCGGCGCCAGTCCTATCATGTCAGATGAACCGGCAGATGTGGAGGACATCACTTCTGTCTGTAATGGACTAAACATCAATATCGGCACTCTAAATAAGCGTTCCATCGAGGGGATGTTCCGCGCCGCGGCGAAGGCGCAGGAACTGGGACATCCCTTCCTTTTGGACCCGGTAGGCGCGGGTGCGAGCAGACTTCGGACCGAGACCGCCCTGGCGATTATGGAAAAACGCCATCCTGACATCATTCGGGGAAATATTTCTGAGATCAAAACACTGGCGCTGGGCAGCGGCACAACCCGCGGTGTCGATGCCGACGCTGCGGATACGGTCACGGAGGAAAATCTCCATGAAATGATCCTTTTTGCCAGGGAATTTGCATCGAAAGCCGGCTGCATCGCGGCCATCACCGGTGCCATCGATCTGATTTCTGACGGGGAAAAGTGCTGGGTGATCCGCAACGGACGTCCGGAGATGAGCCGCATCACCGGTACGGGCTGTCAGTTATCCGGCATTGTGACGGCTTTTGTCTGCGCCAACCGGGAAAATGCGGCAGAGGCAGTGGCGGCAGCCGTATCTATGATGGGCTTGGCGGGAGAGATTGCCTTCCGTGCACTGCAGCCAGGAGAGGGAAATTCCACCTACCGCAACAGGATCATCGACGCGATTTACAACATGGACGGGGAAAGTCTGGAGAAAGGGGCGCGTTATGAAGTGCGCTAAAGAAAGTCTGCTCCTCTATGCAGTGACCGATCGCGGCTGGCTCCATGGGCAGACTCTTGCAGAACAGGTAGAAGCGGCGGTGCGGGGCGGCGCTACCTTCGTACAATTGCGGGAAAAGGACATGGGGACGGAGGAATATTTCCGGGAAGCCGAAGAAATCCGGGATCTCTGCCATCGCCTGAACGTCCCCTTTGTGATTGATGACAACGTGGAAGTGGCCTTGCGCACTGGGGCAGACGGCGTTCATGTGGGACAACATGATATGGAGGCCGGGGATGTGCGGACCCTGTTGGGACCGGATAAAATCCTAGGTGTCTCCGTCCAGACAGTTGAGCAGGCAGTGCTTGCCGAAGAAAAAGGGGCGAATTACCTGGGCGTTGGCGCTGTATTTCCCACCGGATCCAAAGCCGATGCCGAAGAGGTGGATCTTAAGACACTGCAAGCGATCTGCAGCGCCGTCTCCATTCCCGTCGTCGCCATCGGCGGTATCAATGCTGGAAACGTCCTCCAACTAAAAGGAACCGGTATCGCGGGCATTGCGGTGATCAGTGCTCTTTTTGCCGCACCGGATCCCTTCGCAGCGGCCAAAGAACTTGCCGCGCTCAGCCGGGAGGTTGTAGACAGCTGAGACAGAATTTTCTAGCTTTTCAGAGAGAAAAGTTCCCTATTTGTCCCCCTTTTAGGGCACCTTACTGACATGCGGGAGCGCATCGGAGATGAGGGAGCATGATAGAAGGCTTTATTTTTGACCTGGACGGAACGATCCTTGACTCGATGGATGCCTGGGACACCCTGGGGTCTGATTATCTGAGATCTCTGGGTTACACGCCCCGGGAGGACATCGATCAGGTATTCCGCTCCTTTACAGTGGAAGAAGCCGCGGAGTATTATATTCGGGAGTATCGAGTGCCTTTTACCCGGGAGCAGCTCACTGACGGCGTAAATCATGCTGTGGCAAAAATCTATCGCAGCACAGCGCCTGCCAGACCTGGAATTTTGAAATTTCTTTCTAACCTTCAAAAGGCTGGTGTCCGCATGGCGGTGGCGACAGCCACGGATAAAGCTTTGACAGAGGCTGCCCTTTCCCGCCTGCATCTGGAATCCTTTTTCCAGACCATCGTCACCTGCTCCGAAGCAGGAGCGGGAAAGACAGATCCCCGCATCTACCGGATTGCCCTGCAGCGGCTGGGCACCCGGAAAAGTCGCACGATGGTGGCGGAGGATGCCCTTCATGCCGCCGCGACTGCCGCTGCAGACGGCTTTCCAGTGCTCGGGGTGGCGGAGCCGCATGAGCCAGACCAGGAGAAGCTCAAATCCATATCCCGGGTCTATCTGCCAGATTTTCTTCATACGGATTCCTTCTGGACAGTCGCGGACTCCCTTTAAAAGCGGGACTATCTGACTTCCACAGACTCCCTTTAAAAGCTGGACTATCTGACTTCCGCGGACTCCCTTTAAAAGCGGGGCTATCTGACTTCCGAGGACTCCCTTTAAAAGCGAGGCTATCTGACTTTCTCTAGAGAGAGGCTAATTTTGATTTCCGCTGGAAGGAGGAGCAGCTGAACTATTTTCCTCTTACGACAAAATGCTTTTACAGTTTTACGAAAGGATGATTG
>CAZROZ010000075.1:3003-7908 GCA_964601745.1 uncultured Lachnospiraceae bacterium
GAACTATTTTCCTCTTACGACAAAATGCTTTTACAGTTTTACGAAAGGATGATTGTGATGAGAACAGCCTTGACAATCGCCGGCAGCGACAGCAGCGGTGGAGCCGGGATTCAGGCGGACTTAAAGACCATGACGATGAACGGAGTCTTCGGCATGAGTGCCATTACCGCTCTCACCGCGCAGAATACCACGGGAGTATCTGCAATTCACGATACACCGCCTGCCTTTCTGGCAGAACAGCTGGATATGGTTTTTCAAGACATTTTCCCGGACGCGGTAAAGATTGGGATGGTATCCTCCAAGGCGCTGATTCAGGTGATCGCAGAGAAGCTATCACACTACCATGCGCGAAATATTGTGGTGGATCCGGTGATGGTCGCCACCAGCGGTTCCTCTCTCCTGCAAGAGGAAGCATTCGCCTCGCTGGTAGAAGTACTGATTCCGCTGGCGGATGTGATCACACCCAATATTCCGGAGGCGGAGCTATTGTCAGGGAGCAAAATCCAAACCGCCAGCGACATGGAGACAGCCGCGAGGAAAATCAGCGAGACCACAGGAACCGCCGTGCTGCTAAAGGGCGGTCATAACGTCAATGATGCCAATGACCTTCTCTGCCGTGATGGAAACTTACTCTGGTTTGAGGGCAAGCGCATTGACAACCCCAACACCCACGGTACCGGCTGCACACTCTCCAGTGCGATTGCCTCCAATCTGGCCAAGGGATTTTCTCTGGAGAGTTCTATTGCCCGGGCAAAAGAATATATTTCCGGTGCTCTTTCCGCCATGCTAAATCTGGGCAAAGGGAGAGGACCGATGAATCACGCGTTTGACCTGCAGGGAAAATTCAAAGAGGAGTGTGAAGAATGAATAAAGGAGCTGAAAAAGGAACCGTTAGCAGAATGATAGATGCCACAAAGGAGCTCTGGGACAGCTACAATACCCGCCCATTTGTGCTGGGAATGCGGGACGGCACGTTGTCCCGGGATAGGTTCAGGTACTATATTTTGCAGGATTATCTGTATATCGAAGAATACGCCAAAGTCTTTTCTATCGGCATCGCGAAGGCCCGCAGTGCCGAAATTATGTCGCTTTTCTCCACGTATGTCAATCTGCTGACGGGAAGCGAGATGGATATCCACCGAGGATATATCGGGCGTTTTGCCATATCCCAGGAGGAGATCGAATCAACTCCCCGCGCACTGTGTAATCTCTCTTACACCTCCTATATGCTGCGCGTGGCATACGAAGAAGGGGAGGCGGAGATTCTCACTGCGGTCCTGCCCTGTTGTACCAGTTACGAGGTGATCGCGAAGAGAATGGTGGCGGAAAATCCTGCCTGCCTCTCAGATCCTTTCTATGGAGAATGGATCCAGGGATACAGTTCCGAGGAATATGCCGATGCCAACCGCAAAATGGAGGCCGCCCTGGACGCTCTGACCATTTCCTACACAGAACCGCAGATCCAGCATCTGATCGACATCTTTACAGTCTGCTCCCGCTATGAGGGCATGTTCTGGGACATGGGATGGGACATGAGCCGCTGAGAAAAGCAAAAAGGCAGGAATCCTTTCCTGCATTAGAATCCCTGCCTTCTTGTATACATCAAACATCTGGTTAATAAGAAATCACTTGCGGAGTATGGGACTTGAACCCACACGTCTCTGAGACACATGATCCTTAGTCATGCCTGTCTGCCAATTCCAGCAACTCCGCTCAAAACACAAGCGACATTCTATATCCAAACGGCGGGTTTGTCAATGAATTTTTACGGGCCTTCATTCAGGAAGCGAAGTTCCCGTTTCCAGCGTTATTTCCAGAAACAAGGGTGACCCGGACTGAATCAATGATATGCGGGCTGAAGTAGCGGACATGTCTGAAATGACGCTGGACGAAATGTGATCGACCATGGGTCTCAGTCTTCTTCCTCTTCTTCCGGCATATCCCAGTTGTGATAGACCTCCTGTACGTCGTCATCCTCCTCCAGCATCTCCAGGATTCGGTTCATGCTGCGGATATCCTGCTCTGAAGTCAATTCCACATAAGTCTGCGGAATCATGGTGACCTCTGCCTGCACCATTGGTATCTTCTGCCGTTCCAGTGCCTCCCGCACCTCACTCAAGGACTCCGGATCCGTGATGATCTCGTAGCTGTCCTCGTCCTCGGTGAAATCCTCCGCACCGGCATCCAGCGCAATCATCATCAATTCGTCCGCATCAGTCTCATATTCTTCCTTGTCAATCACGATCTGCCCCTTTTTATCAAACATAAATGACACACATCCCGGCGTTCCCACATTTCCGTTTCCCTTGGAAAAAGCACTGCGCACATTGGAAGCCGTCCGGTTCTTATTGTCCGTCAACGTATTGACAATGATTGCGGTGCCGCTGGGACCGTATCCCTCATAAGTGGCATACTCATAATTGACGGAATTGGCATCCCCGGCAGCCTTCTTGATGCCTCTGGCAATGGTATCATTGGGCATATTATTGGCTTTGGCCTTGGCGATCACATCACGCAGCCGGCTGTTATTATCCGGATCTGCGCCGCCTTCTTTCACGGCAACTGCCAATTCCCGTCCGATTACCGTGAAAATCTTCCCCTTCGCGGCATCATTCCTCTCCTTCTTGTGCTTGATATTGGCAAATTTTGAATGTCCTGACATGAGAGTCTCCCTTTCTACTGTTTTTTGTAAAATTTTGTTTGGCAGCCCTGCATAAAGTTATAAAGGTAATCGCTTCGCGGCCCTGCTTGGTAAAGTCAACCTTTTTGCGGTCCTGCTTGATTTTATGAAGTTAACCATTCTGCGGTCCTGCTTGATTTTATGAAGTCGCAGCCCTGCTTGATAAAGTCAACTGCATCACGTGTCCCGCGCCCTTTGTGAGTCAATCGCTCAACAGTTTTTTCAGTCTGTTCATGGCTGCCGTCGTCTCCTCTTCCGTGCGGACCGCGCACATGACAGTGTCATCTCCGGCAATGCAGCCCAGCACGCCGGGCAAATGCAGCTGATCCAGCGCCGCTCCCACCGCCATCGCCATTCCCGGTGCTGTCTTGACCACCAGGAGATTTCCCGCATGGTCCATCGCAGCATAGCCGTCTCGAAATACCCGGACATATTTTTCAAAAAGGTCCTGATCCTGCTGCTGCATGATCCCATACTTCATTCTCCCGTTTCCTGCCGGCACCTTGGTCAATTTCAGATCCCGAATATCCCGGGAGATCGTAGCCTGGGTCACGGTAAAGCCGGACTTTTCCAGGAGATCCGCCAAATCTTCCTGGGTTTCCACGTCATAATTTCTGATCAATTCGATAATTTTTGCCTGTCTTCCAACCTTCATATTCTACCTCGTACGGGTCTCGATTCCCGAAAAAGCGCTCTCCGTCACCGGTCCAAGTCCTGCAGCCGGTCACTCCGCGCAGTCTGCCAACACAGCCAAGATGCGGCATTCGTCTCCCTGTCAGTGAAATTGGCATATGGCAAATTTATCTCTGTCAACGAAACAGGTGTGCAGCATCCATGTGGTACAACGCCCAACGGGATATCTACTTATTCAACTTATTTCGCAATATATCAAAAAAGCTTAGATCCGTCAACTTGATCAGCCTGGTTTCTTCCTCCGCCCGGATGATCTCCACTTCGTCCCCGGTGCGGATGGGATTGTGCAGTCTGCTGTCAAAGGAAAGAATCGCCTCCTCCCCTTCCTGTCGCCATGGACATAGAATCAGCTTGATTCTGTCTTCGCCTGGCACCACAAAACTTCGCTTATTGAGGGAATGGGGACAGATAGGCGTTATGGTAAAGAGCCTAGATTCCGGCGCTACGACCGGGCCGCCGGCAGCCAAATTGTAACCGGTCGCTCCCGTCGGTGTACAGACCAGTACGCCGTCGCCGGTAAACGTGTCCAGCAGCGCCCCGTTGCAGAAAACCTGCACAGTGATGAGACTGTGAAATCCTGTTCGAAACAGCACAATATCATTCAGGCCGTAGTCCGTGTACTCGTTTCCATCTCTACACTTTACTTTTCCCTTTAGCATCATCCGGTGCTCAATCTTCACCGGTCCCTCCACCAGTCTGTGCAGGGCTGTCGTGAGGCCGCTCTTTTCCACCTCAGTGAGAAACCCCAATTTGCCCAGGTTGACTCCCACCAGAGAGAGATTCCTGTCTTTTAAGTCTACCGCCGCCTGAATCAACGTGCCATCGCCTCCCAGCACAATGGCGCATTCGGTATCCAGCGGGATTTCGGACACATCCGTATATTTTTCTGGTCGATCCGGGTGGTCCTTGGTGACAATGCATTTCTTCCCCCGGTTCTCCAGAAACGTCTGAATTTCCCTGGCTGTCTCCTTCACGCTTTCCTTGCTGCTGTTGGTGATGACGCAAAATTTTTCCATAAAAATGTGTAGCCTTTCTTCAGGTAGAAATTTTTTCTGTCAATTCAGATACTCTGATGGGCTTCTGCCACTGTCTTTGCAATGAGAATGGAAAATTCTTTCGGGATGGTCACATCCGCTCCGGTTTCGTTCTCCGGCGCAGGTGCCGCAACAATCGTTTTTCTATCAGTTCCGGGTATTTCTTCCTTTCCCAGAAAAAGAAGATATTCAATATTTCCCTCCGGACCTCGAATGGGAGAATAGGTCAGACCCAACACGAGAAAGCCCTCCCCCAGCGCACTTTTGCTCACCGCCTCAATCACCTGTCGATGAACGTTCGGATCCTTCACCACACCGTGTTTCTGCACGTTTTCCCGACCCGCTTCAAATTGAGGCTTGATCAGGCAGATGCCTCGTCCACCATTTATCAGCAGTGGGAAGATGGCGGGTAATACCTTGGAGAGGGAGATAAATGACACGTCCACGCTGAAAAAGTCTATCGCCTCCGGAATCTGCTCTGTCGTAACTGTCCGGATA
>CAZROZ010000076.1:0-7857 GCA_964601745.1 uncultured Lachnospiraceae bacterium
CTATGTCAAAATACTCCTCCGGGGCATTGGTGAAGCATTTCTCATACAGGAGTGCCGCGGACACAGCTTGATAAGTTGGGAAGTAACTGTGCCTCTACCTCAAACCTGCAATAGAACAAGACACGCGCAAAGGCATGTCACGATCCGCATTATACTGCAGTAAAAAGCACACTGTCAACCAATTTTTCTTGAATAGTAGCGATATCGCTCCTCTCAAATTCCGTCCAGCCCAGTTCCATCAAATGCCGGAATGAAGCTCTCTGAGACGGTTTCCCCCTCCTGGATAAAAGCCTGCCGAAATCCAAGCTCCCAGGCAAAATCGACCAGTTCATCGTAGCTCTGCTCCGTCAACGGCCGCTGCAGATTGGGATAATTTTCCAATCCCGGCTGAGGCGTATACTGATTCAAGAGACTGAGCCAGATCTGATCTCCATAGGTCTCCCAGAGATAAGCGAGAATCGCTTTTGAATCCTCCGTTTCACCCGGCAGTGCCAGATGACGGACCATGGTACCTCTTTTCATCTGTCCATTGTCGTCAAAAATGGGAGGTCCGGTTTGACGCACCATCTCCGCCAGGGCAAGCTTTGCCGCTTCCGGATAATCCGGGGCTTTGGCATAGTGTTTCGCCGTCTCCGGATCGAAATATTTAAAGTCCGGCAGATAAATATCCACCAGCCCATCCAGCAAAATCAGCGCTTCCACCGATTCATAGCCGCCGCAATTAAAGACAACCGGCAGCTTCATCCCTTCCTGCCGCGCCAGACGAATGCTCTCGGCTGCTGCGGGAATGAACTGTGTGGCTGTCACCAGGTTGATATTCGCGGCTTCTTTTTCCTGCAGCCGCAAAAAGACATCCGCCAGCTGCTCCGGCGTCAGCGTGCGGATCCCGGGAGAATCTACCCGTGAGCCTGCCGTGATCTCTCGATTCTGGCAGAATACGCACCTCAAGGAACAGCCTGCAAAGAAAACCGCGCCAGATCCCTTCTCTCCAATCAGACAGGGTTCCTCCCACGGATGCAGTTCCGCCCGAGCCACTCTGGGCAAAACGCCCTCCCCGCACATGCCCCGCTGTCCATTGTTTCGATTTACGCCGCAATTTCTAGGGCATAATCGGCATTCTTCATAGGGATACCGCCACAAAGCCTGCTCTGTCATACTCTCCTTGACTTTCCTCCCGTCTCGTCTCCCCCGCTTGTCATACCTATACCTACTCCCATATTGCCCGGTTTTCTCATTTAAAACGTCCTGCTCACCTCAAAGCTAAAATATTTGAGATAAGAAGAGTTCTCCGCTCCCCAGAAAACAGGATGATCCGGTGCCTGGGTGCGATATTCCACCTGTCTCAGATTCCGATGTGCCGCGCGGGCTGCCTGGAAAATCGTCTTTGCAAAAAGTTCCGGTGTCACGAGATGCGAGCAGGAGCATGTGACCAGGAAGCCGCCTTCCCGCACCAGCAGCATCCCCCACAGATTGATCTGCCGGTATCCTCTCAAAGCCTGCTTCACAGAATGACTGGATTTGGTGAATGCAGGGGGATCCAGAATCACCACATCATATTGTTTCCCCTGACGTACCAGCTCCGGAAGCAGGGCAAAGACATCGGCACAGAGGAAGGACACTTCCCCCTCCATATGATTCAATGTGGCATTTTGTCTCGCCTGCGCAATAGCTGTCTCCGAGGCGTCTATCCCCAGCACTTCTCTGGCACCGCCTGCCGCCGCATTCAGGGCGAAGGAGCCCGTATGGGTGAAACAATCCAGCACACCGCCGCCCTCACAAAGCCGCCTGACTGCCATCCGATTTTCCCTTTGATCCAGGAAAAAGCCCGTCTTTTGTCCCTCTTTCACATCCACCTGGTAGGAAATCCCGTTTTCCCTCACCGTGACCAGAGTGGACGGCTCTTCCTCTCCAGAAAACCAGAGAAATCCTTTTTGCAGGGGAAGTCCCTCTTTCAACCGCACACTCACATCGCTGCGCTCATAAATTCCGTCCACTGCAAATCCCGCAGCCGCGAGCTCCTCCCGCAGGATTCTGAGGATGGTCTCCTTACAGCGGTCAATTCCCAATGCCAGAGACTGTACCACCAGCATCGTGCCGTATTTGTCCACCGTCAGGCCCGGGAATCCGTCTGCTTCGCCGAACAAGAGACGGCAACTCTCCATATCCGTCACATGCCGGCGATAGGCAAGGGCACGGCGCACCCGCGTCCTCCAGAATTTCTCATCAATCACAGCCTCTTCATCTCTGGTCAGCAGCCGCAAGGCAATCTTTGACCTGTTGTTGTAGAATCCGATTCCCAAGGGATATCCGTCAAAATCTTTCAGTAGGAGAAGTCCTCCATTTTCCGTTGGCGGGATTACTTCTTGAAATTCATTGTTGTAAACCCAGAGACCGCCGTTCTTCACGGTTCTGCCCTCTCCTTTTTTCAGGATTCCCATTCCCATTGCTTCCATGACTGATTCCTTTTTCGCGTCAATAAATTCAGACACAATTTCCTTTTTAGACACAAATTCCCATTATCTCGAGATCTGTCTCAAAATCGAAACAATGGGAGTTTATCTTTAACAAACTTTTTTCTATCATTATTAACGGCATTAGCAATCTCTCTTTGGAAAGCCGCATCATGCACAAAAAGAAAGCTCTCTTCCTCCCCACTTCGCATCACTGGGGAAGAAACACTTCCTTTTACAACTCCTGCAACGCGTTGATCAGATAATCCTTTACCTCCTCCCGGGGGATTCCCAGAGGAAGCGCCAGCTCGGAAAACAGGCAGTCTTCCGCCATCCGTAAATACCGCTCATCCGTGGCAGTCGTCTTTCTGCCCTCCTGCGCCCGCTGCAATTTCCTCGCATACAATGTCTTGATGATGCTGACCATCGCCCGGCAATCACCAGTGCGCAGCGCATTCTTATAGCATTCTTCCCGCATGCGTTCCTGTTCAATGAATAATTCCTCTATCCCAGGAATTTCCCGAATCAATTGGTGCACTTCTTCCAAGGTGATAATAGGACGCAGCACGGACTTTGGATTATCCACCGGGGTACAGACCTTGTCCGTTCTCCGGTAGTAGGGTTGAAGAATATAATATAATTTTTCTTTCGAGATGCCGTCCATATCCAATGTGGTGATATCTTTCACCACACAAACTCCCGTGGTTCCATACACCACCAAATCTCCAATCTGAAACATGATCTTTCTCCTGTGTCTGAGCTTTCCCCTGCTGTATGCTATAGTTCGCGATATTGAAAATTTCACATTTAGGGATCAAGCAGCGTTAAGATGCAAATAATAATTGAAAATCAAAGCGCTGTGAATCATGTCGTCTACTATAACTCTCTCCTGTCAATGTTTTTCCGTCAATTCCTTCTGCAGGGACATGCTTCTCCCCGTATCGCCGACCAAGACACCGCCGCACAAGGCACCGTCTCGATAATAAAAGCATTCATAAGAACCATCCGCCTTCACGCCCGCCCCACGTCTCTCATAGGAAGCGCCGGGTGTGCCGCCCACATCGCCGATGGCAAATAATTTGGTGCCCATTCCCAGGAACGAAACACCGACCGGGGTCCTCTCATACCGCAATTCCTCTCCTGCCGCATTCGCCCCGGCGATCCTGCCCTGTTCCTGCGCTTCCGGCCAGAGACCCAGCTTGACTCCTTCGCACTCCGCGCAGTCACCGCACGCATAGACATGTTCCAGAGAAGTCTCCATCTTCGGATTGACGGTAATCCCCCGATCCACGGTCAGACCTGCTCCGATCGCCAGATCCAGATTGGTGCGAATCCCGGCGGAAATAATGACCAGTTCAGCCGGATAGAGATGTCCCTTTGTGTCTTCCACGCCGGAAACGGCTCTATCGCCCACAATTCGGGAAGTGGAGACGGATGTCTCAATGACGACACCGCACTGAGACGCAGCCTCCTGCAGCAATCGGCTTCCCGTCTCGTCCAGCTGCCGGTTCATGACGCGCTCACCCCGCTCCAGGACGGTCACATCTTTTCCCGCCTGATGGAGTGCCCAGGCAGCTTCCAATCCCAGAACGCCCCCGCCGATTACGACCACATGGCGCACATCCGGCAATTTTTCGCGAATGGCCTCCACATCAGAAAGCCTGCGGATCACCATGACACCTTCTTTTTCAACACCTGGCATCCCCGGCACAAAGCAGTCCGCACCAGTGGCGAGAATCAATTTTGAATAGGGGAATGTCTCACCTTCCTCCGTCTGTACCGTCTGCTTCGCGGAATCGATCCAGGTGACCGATTGTCCCAGCACCAGGTGAACATTTTGCTCCTCATACCAGGAAAGAGGCACTGTGAGCAGGTCCTCGACTGCCACCGGGTCAGCTAACGTCTTTGTCAACATCGGACGCTGATACGTGGGAACCGACTCGTCGGTGATCAGTGTCACAGAACCCGTCTTATCTCGTTCCCGAATGGCCTGCACCGCAGAGAGTCCCGCAATGCCCCCTCCTGCCACCACGTAATCCTGATTAGAATCATTGCCGGCTGCGGGAGCTTCCTCCTCCACAGGGACGAAATATTCCGGCCCGACACCGCAGACAGGACAAGTCGTCAAAGACGCGTCAAACACAGCACCGCAGATCAAACATTTTACTTTCTTCATTATTCTCCTCCTCAAAATGGTAGCCAATCGTGATCGAATATCATTTCATTCATGATGCTGCGCCGTACGTGGCGCATGGGAATCTCCCTCTCAAGATCCATCTGCGATCTCCTCGTCGGGAAAATCTCTTTTCCCGCTTATTCCCCCTAACACGCCAGCTTTCGCAGTGCTTCCCGGTAAATCTTTCGCAGCAGGAAGAAATCCTCTTTCTCCATATATTCATTGCTCTGATGCTCTGTCATCTCCCGTCCCGGAAGACCTGGACCGAACGCCACAATGTGGTCCATCGCCCTGGCATAAGTCCCGCCGCCAATCACAAGCGGTTCCGAATCATCCCCGGTGAAACTCCGGTAAACAAAGAGCAGTGCACGCATCAAATCACTATCCTTGTCCAGATAAACCGGCTTCAGCTGTTCTATGACCTCCACCTCGGCACCGTAAGGCTCCACTCTCCGTTGCAGCGCCTCTATTACCGTCTGTGCCGCAATGGTCACTGGATAGCGAATGTCCAGCGTCAGCGTCACCTTGTCCTCATTGCAGGAGAGCAAGCCCACATTCAGTGTCAGCGCTCCGCTCTGCTCATCAGAGAAGTCGACACCTGCCAGCGCTCCTGTATATTCCTCACCAAACACTTCCGCATAGAATTTCGCGAAATAAGGCGCCTTTCGGACTCTGCAAAGTCCCGTCATCAATTTGCTGATCGCGTTCACACCCCTCCACGGCATGCTGGCGTGCGCTGCTTTCCCCGTCGCGGAAAAAGAGAGCGGTCCGTCTGATCCCGGGATAGAGGCACTGGCGGAATTCGGCACCACATTTGCCGCACTGCCGCCAGAAGCAGATAACAATCCAGCTCTCTCTTTGTCCATCGTGACCTTTAACTGGAGGATTCCCTTCTCTCCATAGATAGCGGGGAAATCGCCGTCGGGGGTAAATCCCATTGTGGGAAGTTCCTCATGGTCTACATAATAAGCCATATCCGACCAGCCTCCGGCTTCCTCCGTCTGTCCAAAAATGATGCGGATTCGCCGTTGAAACGACACCTGCTCTTCCAGCAGATCCCGCATTCCATAAAGCACCGCGATAGCTGGTCCCTTATCATCAGAGACGCCTCGTCCATACAAACGTCCGTCTTTCTCTGTCACGTCATACGCCGGCGTATCCCAGCCCTCACCCGCAGGCACCACATCCAGGTGCACCAGAACGCCGATCATCTCATCTCCCTGCCCAATCTCCGCATATCCGATTTGATGATCGCAATTTTTCACCCGAAATCCCCACCGCTGACAGAGGTCAAGCACATAGTTCATGGCACCTGCAACTTCTTTCCCGTATGGGGCAGCCGGATCTGACGTCCGCTCTGTCACACTGGCAAAACGGCATAATCCCCGCAGATCCTCTATCATCTCCTCATTCCGCATCTCTTCCAATCCTCCCGCTTTCCTACCTGGTTGTACTCTGTATGTGGAGCATGAGTGCTGCTCTCCCATTTTCCCGTCTTGAAGAAACCACCCTGTCCCTCTCTCCGCAATTTCTTCCCTACAATGGCATTTGGTGCCTCAAACTATGTTTTTCCGTCACAAACGCCGTTCCCTGATATCAGAAAAAACGTTTTGACGTCGGCTTTTATCTGTGTTATTATACATGACTTTTTCTGTGCTGCGCAAGTAAAAAATGGCCTTTTTCCGAGCACTTGCTTCCCTCATCTCTGCAGATTCTGCGTATTGTACAGATTCGCGTAATCCCCGTTCCTAGCCAGGAGTTCCGCATGAGTACCCTCCTCCGTGATGACACCGTCACGGACCACCAGAATCCGGTTGGCGGCACGGACAGTGGAGAGGCGATGAGCGATAATCAGCGTGGTACGACCCTTTGCCAGCTCGTCAAAAGCGCTCTGAATTTTCGCTTCCGTCACTGAATCCAAAGCGGAAGTCGCCTCATCCAGGATCAGAACCGGCGGATTTTTCAGAAAAATACGGGCAATCGCAATGCGCTGTTTCTGACCGCCGGAAAGCAGCACACCCCGCTCCCCCACATAGGTATCAAAACCGTCCGGCATCTCCATAATATCCTCATAGATCTCCGCCCGCTTTGCCGCTTCTTCCACCTCCTCATCAGAGGCGTCCGGCCTGCCATAGCGAATATTATTTTTAATGGAGTCCGCGAAAAGAAACACGTCCTGCTGCACCATTCCCACATTGCGCCGGAGTGATTTCTGCGTCACATCCCGCACATCAATCCCGTCCACCGTGACAGAGCCTTCTGATACCTCATAAAACCGTGGAATCAGGGAACATATCGTGGTCTTGCCACCGCCGGAAGGTCCCACCACCGCAATGGTCTCCCCAGGCGCGACATGCAGAGAGACATGGTGCAGTACCTCCATGCCCTCCTGATCATATGCAAAGCTCACATCATTTAAATCAATCCGTCCCTCCAAATGATTCAGTTCAATGGCGCCGTCCTTGTCAGCAAGTTCCGGTTCCACCCGCATCAGATCAATGAACCGGGAGAGCCCCGCCGTCCCGTTGACAAGCATCTCTGACAGATTCGCCAATTTGCGGATCGGCGTGATAAAAGTAGAGGTGTACAGCGTGAACGTAATCAAATCCCGGTAATCCATCCACCCGCGCATGATGAGCCATCCCCCGTAAGCGATGACCGCCACCGGCATGATGGAAAGAAACAGTTCAAGGGATCCCTGAAAAACACCCATCGCCTTGTACTGATCCTTTTTGGAATTGCGGAACCGATTATTCGCCGCGTCAAATTTCTCATGTTCCGCCTCCTCATTGGCAAATGCTTTCGCCGTGCGCATTCCAGAGAGAGACGACTCAATATCCGCATTGATGGAGGCCGTGACCCGCTTCACATTCCGGGAAGTGTCCCGCAGCTTTTTCCTGTTCATGATAACGACAAAAAGGAAGAGCGGAATCAAAATCAACATCAGTAGCGCTAGCCGCCACTGCACGGTAAAAAGAATGGCGATCGCGCCGAACAGCGTAACGGTGGAGATAAATAAATCCTCCGGTCCGTGATGAGCGAGCTCTGTGATGTCAAATAACTCACTGGTAAGCTGACTCATCAAATGTCCGGTCCTTGTCTTGTCGAAGAAGCTGATGGGCAATGTCTGGAGGTGAGTGAACAAATCCTCCCTGATATCTGCCTCCACCAGGATGCCGAATTTATGACCCCAATAGATGACGACGAACTGCAAAAGAGCACGGACAAGAT
>CAZROZ010000077.1:0-7804 GCA_964601745.1 uncultured Lachnospiraceae bacterium
ACATTAAAAAAGTGAGATGCTTAATGTCGTTTACTATAATTCCTCCTGCCGTCTAACAGGCTAGTTTTTGTCGCAAACCCGTAAAATGCAGCCGAAAACCCTAAAACACAGCCGGAAATGGAAGGGACTCCCTCGACATTTCCGGCTTTCCTTTTTTGTTTTCCTGTGAAAATCGGTTTATTTCTTAATCAAAATCACGTTCGTCTCAAGATTTGCCTTCTGCACTGGCACGCCGGTTACACCCGCAAAGTCATCGGTATTGGAAATGATGTACATGACTGTGGGATCATATCCTTTTTTCTTGATGCCTTCTATGTCAAAGCTCACCAGTTTATCTCCCTTCTTGACCCGGGCACCCTGCTCCGCAATCTTCGTGAAACATTCTCCATTTAATTCAACCGTGTCAATTCCGATGTGAATCAGCAGTTCCGCACCGCTGTCCAGTGTGATACCCAGCGCATGAAGCGTCGGATATAAAACAGTCAGAGTCCCATCCGCAGGCGCTGTCACTTCCCCTTTTTCCGGAATGACGGCAACGCCCTTGCCCAGTGCTTCTGAGGAGAAGACCTGATCAGAAGTCTCTTTCAAAGAGATCGCTTTGCCTTCCACAGCAGAGCCAATCTTAATATCTGCGTTGGCCTCAGTCACTTCTACCATAGCCTTAGGCGCTTCCTCGATGGCAGGAGCCGCGGCTGCCGCTGTGACAGCAGCTTTGTCATCCACCTCGTCAAAGCCCACCAGGTAGGTCAAAATCGCCGCGCCGAAGAACGCCACTGAGATACCGATCAGGTAAGCGATGAACTGTCCCAGAGAAGTTCCCTCTCCGTAATAGGACATGATGGTGAGAATACCGTTATTCGCAAAGCCGGTATTGACCGCGTGGCCGATTCCCATGATAGCACCGCCCAGAGCACCGGCGATCACGGCACAAACCATGGGCTTCTTCAAGCGCAGGTTGCAGCCGTAGATAGCTGGCTCGGTAACGCCTACCAGGAACGCGGAGATGGTAGCCGCGCCGGCGACCTGCTTGGTGTTCGCATTCTTGGTCTTCAGCATAACACCCAGAGAAGCGCCTGCCTGTGCGAAGTTGGCAGATCCGGCAAAGCACATCAGCGTATTAGTACCGGAAATCGCCACGTCGTTCAAGCCGATCGGCAACAGCGCCCGGTGTGCTCCAAAGATGACAAATACACCCCACAGACCACCGACGATGATACCGCCGAGCAGCGGACTGAAGGAATACAAGCTGGTGTAGAGCCACTGTACCACATAGCCCACATAGATCCCCACAGGTCCCACAACCACTAACGCGATGGGAACCATCACAATCAGGGAAATGCCGGGAACCAGAATGATCTGCAAAATCTCCGGAATAATCTTTTTCAGCAGTTTCTCCAGGAAATGCAAGATAATCACCGACAGTATGATGGGAATTACCGATTCGGTGTAACTGAATACCCTGGTCTGATCCCCGATGGTAAATGCCATCTTGATAACCGGTAGACCGAATATCGTCGACTTGGTGCCCACATCCTGCATCATAGCCTCAATCGTCGGATGGCAGAGGAAGCCGCCGATCACCATGGCGATGATCTCATTGCACTTGATTGCCTTCGCCGCCGTATAGGCCAGGAAGATCGGCATGAAATAGAAAATAATGTTGCTCGCCGTATTTAAAATAGTATACGTGCTGGTTGCGGTAAACGCCTCAAATGCCGGGAGCCTGCTGCATGCGGACAAAAGTCCTTTGATCAAACCGGATGCCGCGATGGCAGGCACAATGGGAGTGAAGATTTCGGAAATCTTCTGCAGAACGAAATTCATATTGAATTTGGTTTTCTCTTCCTCAGGTTCCGCTTCTCCCACCAGCGGCATCAAAGCGTCGTAGATCTTTGTGACCTTTGCGCCGCAGACTACCTGGAACTGCCCGCCTGCTTCCACTACCTGAATCACACCTTCCAGGTGCTCCACTACGTCCTTTTTCGCCTTGCCCGCGTCTTTGAGCACAAAACGAAGTCTTGTAAAGCAGTGCGTCACTGACTTTACATTGGATTTTCCCCCTACATTCGCCAGGATGTCACTGGCAATTTTGTTGTAATCCATACGTCTGCTCTCCTTCTCTTTGTCTTTGTAAATTCTTATGCCAAACTGTTTGACACGACAACATGGGAAAGCCCCTCAGATTCCCCGCGGCTTTCACAATCCTGATCCGCATGATGCGAATCGGGACACAGCAGAGAGGTACGCGACAGGAATGTCTGAGCCAAGCGTCTCCTTTTCCTTCGGCTGAAATGTGCCTGTTCTCTTTTGAAGGGAACCGTTCCGTCTCTTGAAAAGAACGCACAAAAAAGAGCGGGAAGCTGTTATGAAAAACTTCCGCTTTTCTCTTCCTTTCCCGCTCTTTCTACTTTGTCCGTACGCTCCCGTCGGCCTCCTGCACTATTGTGGTTAGTCTAGCATAATATTTCCCCTTTTGCAACTATTTTTTCATGTTTTTTGGTGGAAAATCTAATGAAATCTAGGTTATTCTAATGATGTATGGCATATCATGCTATCTAGTGATGTCAAGGTAAGCTCCCGCAATCCTACGCCCTTGCGCCTCACATTCTGACCGTGGTTCTCTCAATCTCTCGCTTCCTTTCCCGGTGCATGTGCCAGATCGTGTAGACAACGCAGAAAAAGAGCAGTGCCAGGATGATACCGCCGACAGAGCCCACGGAATCAATGAAAACATCGAAGGCCTGGGGACTGCGGCCATCCACCAGCATCTGGTGAAATTCATCCGTGATGGCATAGATCACACAGAATGCCAGGCTGGCAACCATGCGGAACACCATAGGAAACGGAAACGTGAACATGACCAGCATTGCGTGAAAGCTTAACATCATGTAAACCGACATGTGCGCTAATTTCCGAAAACCGGCTTCCAGCATCGCGTACTGGTGAGGAGACAGGGAGGCCAGCACATTTTTCCCTGTCAGCCATTGTACGGTGCGGCAAAAAAGCAGTGTCACCCCACTGCTGACCTCGTGTGACTCCATGCCGGTCTCGGATGAAAAATGGAAAATCAATCCCATCCACAACAGTGTCAGTAAAATCGCAACGATCCGTAATTTTTTCACTTGTTCCTCCCTCGCAAGGACCGCGATAATTAACGGCAATGTTAATTACCGCTTAAACTCCCATGCTCCACATATAGGGCACTACCATGAATGAAAGCCCAGAATTCCTTGAAAACTTCCATGCCCCACGTGTGGGGCACCACCATAAATGAAAGCCCACGGATTGCTCCGCGCCTGCGGCACTCCCGCAATCGCCGGCGGTATTCGCAAATCGCGTCGCTCTCTCCGATCGCGCCGCTTTTTTTCTCACACCACGATCTCGGTCCGGCTGCCGCCATGCAGGTCCTTTTTCACCCGGATCTGCTTATCAATGCGATATTTCAGCTGGGATACATGAGAGATAATCCCCACCAGACGATTCCCCTCTGCCAGGGAGGAAAGTGCCTGCATCGCCTGCTCCAGCGCATCATCATCCAGAGAGCCGAAGCCCTCATCCACAAAGAGGCAGTCCGGCTGAATGCCGCCGGCCATGGACTGGATCTCATCCGACAAACCCAGCGCCAAAGAGAGGGATGCCATGAAGGACTCCCCGCCGGAGAGGGTTTTCACACTCCTGCTGGTCCCATTATAATGATCCACTACTTCCAGGTCCAGTCCTGTCTGGCTCCGATTGTTGCCAAGCTGTCGCTGTCTTCTGCACTCGTACTGCCCGCTGGACATCACCATCAATCTGATATTCGCCCGGCGCAAAATCCGGTCGAGAAACGTCATCTGCACATACGTTTCCAGCATCACCTTTTCTTTCCCGGTCATGGTTCCATTCATCGTAGTAGATAACATTCTCATCCAGGTGAGGCGGTGCGTCAGGTCCTCTTGCTCTAGCTGTGCCTGCCGCAGATGGGATACTGCCTCCTCATCCACCGTCCGCCTGCTATAGCAGTCCCTCAGAGAACTGGTCACCTGATCCAGGCGCTGGTCCAAATCATTTGCTTTTTGTTGCCACTGTGCCAGAGACAAAGTCCCGCTTTCCTTCGAGGCGGCACTGACCAGGTCATCCAGCGTTTTCTCCTGTGCCTGGAGCTTGTGAAGGGTTTCCGCAGCCTGTAGGGATTTTTCCTCGGCATTCTTCTGTTCTGTTTCTAACCGCCTGCACTCCTTCTTGGCAGCGGCGATTGCCTGCTCCAGTCCACTCTCCTCCGGAAAAGATAACGTACTTTTCTCCTCTGTCAGCTGCTTCTTCCTTTGTTCCAGCAGTGTCTTCTCCCGGGATAGATCGGCTTCCTGCCGCTGCAGATCCGCTCCCGCCGCCTCCGCCCTTTCCCGCAGTTTTGGCAGCTGCTGACTCAATTCTTTCTTTCGCGCCACTTTTGCATTGGCACTCTGCAGTGCCGCCTCCAGCTCCGTGATGACCGCAGCAAGCGTTTTCAGCTGCTTTTGGATCAGCTGCTGCAGATCTTTTTCTGCAGGAAGCGGCGGCAGCTCCTCGTCAGATAAGGATGGCTGCGAACTTGCCTGGTTCTCCTGGGACAGCTTCCTCCACTGTGTGCGGAGCGTCTCCTCCCTGGTCTCTTCCTCTCCGATGGCACGACTGGCAGAGGCCGCGGCAGCTTCCGCTTCTTTCTGGGTCATTTCCTGTCTCCGCCTGGCGTCCTTTAATTCCTCCTCACTGGGCGTCTGCGCCGTCACCTGCGCAGGGGAAGGATGCGTGGGAGACCCGCAAACCGGGCAGGCCACCCCATCTCGCAGAGAACCCGCCAGGATCCCCGCCTGTGCGTCCAGATACGTCTGATACAAATTCGTGTAATAGGCACCAGCCGTCGCCGCTTCCTGCCTGTACTTTTCATAGACCGCCTGCTGCTTGACGCGCTCTTTTTTCTTCTTGTCGTAGGCTGACGCCATGACTTTCAATTGTTCCCAGTCATCCTGCTGCCGCTTTGCCTCATCTAGCTGATGAGTGAATTGCAGTGCTTCCTCTCCGGTGGTCTGCAGGGTCTCAAATTCCGCCTCCATTTCCCTCACCTGCCGGGCTTCCGCTTCCTGCTTTTTCTTTCCCCTTACCAGCTTTTTTTCGGCTTCAGAAAGATTTTTTTCTCTCTCCATGATCGCCGTCTGCTCCTGGTTGACTTTTTCATAGCGGGGGCGGTCCGCTTCCCAGAGAGCAATCTGTCGCAGTAAGCCATCTTTCTTTCCGGCTTCCTCCTGGGCTCTCTGCAAACGGATGCCGCATTTCTCCACTTCCTTTGCCGCGAGAATGCGCTGTTTTTTTGCCTGCTCCAATTTCTGCAGATTTTCTTCCCTTGTCTTTGCCAGAGCCAGCTGCTCCCTGGCACTCTCCTGCTGCTTGGAAAGGTCTCTCTTGAGGATGGTCAGCTTCTCTTCCTGCACCTTCTCCTGATTCAGCAAAGCCACGGCCAGCTGCAACGCGTTCTCCAGAGGAAGCGCACCCTCCTGCACTTCCACTAACTCCCTGGCAGCGGGAGAATCAGGGGCACAGGAAAGGCGTTTCACCTCCCAATTGATCCTCTCCTGCAGGGTGTCCAATTCTCCTTCTACATTGCTCAAATCCTCTTTCAGACGATTTTGCAGTGCCTGATAGCGCTGTGTGTGAAACAATTTGCGAAAAATCGCTTTTCGCTCCTCTGTGGAGGCCAGCAGCAGCCGGGTAAAATCTCCCTGGGCAATCATGGAAATCTGCAGAAACTGATTGCGGTCCACCCCGATAATCTCCTGCAACAGGGCGTCCACTTCCCGCTTTCGACTATACACCCGTCCGTCTGGGCAGCACAGTTCCACTTCTGCCTTCTTCAGCACCGTCCCTTTCCCCTTTTTCTTGGGCTTCTCATATTCCGGACTGCGCTTGACCAGATACTGCTTTCCGCCTGACAAAAAAGTCAGCTCCACAAAAGTCTCCGTCTCCGGGTCCGCATACTGAGAGCGGAACATAGCAGGTTCCCTGTAACTGCCGCTGGCCTCCCCGTACAGGGCATAGGTAATGGCGTCAAAAATCGTCGTTTTCCCGGATCCCGTATCGCCGCAGATCAGATACAGCCCCCGCTCTCCCAATACGGAAAAATCAATGGTTTCTCTCCCACTGTAAGGGCCGAACCCAGAGAGAATCAATTTCAAAGGTCTCATTGGTCTTCCTCCCAGATCTCCTCCATCACCTTTTTTAGATATGCCTCCTGTTCCTCTTTCACGGGCACGCCGTTTTGTATCTTATAAAAATCTTTCACCAGCTCCAGCGGAGATTTCTCCTCTGCATCAGAAAAATCAACCGCTTCCCGCTGCTGCCTGGTCCTGGTATTATCATAATCCACCCGCAGGAGATTGTGGTAAATGGTGTGCAGCTTTGACGCCGCGTCCGGAATATCATCCTCATCCGTCAATGTAATGTGCACGAAATCATCCTGCCAATGAGTGCCCGCATAGAAAGACCGCATCGTCATTTTCTCATACGTTCCCATCAATTCCACCATGTCCCGCTTCGGCAGAATGGGCTCCGTCTGAATGCTGATATTCCCTTTTTCTTTTAATTCCACTACCGTGAGGGACTTTCCGTCCTTCCCCTCTGGAAAAGAATACGCCAAGGGGCTGCCGCAGTACCGGATCGTCTCCCGGCCGCAGGATTGAGCAGTGTGCAGATGTCCCAGTGCCACATAGTCAAACCCGGAGAAAACCGAGGCGTCCACGTTGTCCAGTCCGCCCACCGACACTTCCTCCGACTCGCTGTGGATGGCTCCGGTGACAAATTGATGAGCCACCAGCACATGCCGCTGCGCGGGATCTAATTCCAGCGTGGAGAGTGCCGCTGCCACCGCTTCCGTGTACGTGTTGATTTCCATGTCTTGAAAGTAAGGGCGCACCATGGCGGGCTTTAGAAATGGCAGCAGGTGAATCCACACCGTCCCATATTCATCCTCAAGCGGAATGGACGTGATTTTCCCCTGATAGAGAGCGGACAGATAGACCCCGCTTTTTGCCAGGAAACGCTCCCCGAAGGAAAGCCGCTCCGATGAATCGTGATTTCCGCTGATGGCAAAAATCTTACAATTCAGCTCCGCCACTGCCACCAGGAAATCGTCCAGCATCCGCACCGCTTCCGACGAGGGAATTGGCTTGTCATATAAATCTCCCGCCAAGATCAGGCCATCCGGTTTCTCCCGCTTTATTCGTCCCAGGATCTGTTTCAGGATATAAGCCTGATCCTCCATCATGGGACTTTCATATAAACGCTTACCTAAATGCAGATCAGACAAATGAAAGAATCGCATGCTTCTCCCTCCTTTATAAACTGACAAACGGGTGGACCAGACAATCCACCCGCCGAAAGTGTGTATTCACTTAACGAAAAGATCTCCTGTCCGTTCAAAAAGAGACGGGGGAAAATCAATTAAACCCAACTCTGCCGGCATAGGTGGTATGCAGCAGTTCATGGGCTCTGTGAGAATTGGGAGCCCCCAAATACTCCGCGTAGAGCTGCTGAATCTGGGGATTGTTGTGGGACTGGCGAACCGCGAGTCGA
Source organism: uncultured Lachnospiraceae bacterium (assembly GCA_964601745.1). Lineage (GTDB taxonomy): Bacteria > Bacillota > Clostridia > Lachnospirales > Lachnospiraceae > CAZROZ01. Next base: position 7,585 of record CAZROZ010000077.1, read on the forward strand.
TCATCCTCGCTGTAGAGAGCTGCCGCCCGTTTCTCCCGGTACGTGTCCAGAATATCCGCATCCTCATTGGGCAGGAAACAGGGCTTCACATAAGGCTGTCCTCCGCCAGCGATACATCCTCCCGGGCATCCCATCACCTCGATAAAAGTATATTTGGAAGAGCCCGCGCGAACCTCGTCCATCAGGACCTTCGCATTCTTCATGCCGTTGGCGATGGCCA
>CAZROZ010000078.1:0-7760 GCA_964601745.1 uncultured Lachnospiraceae bacterium
TGACTTTTGACGACGGACCCCACGGGACGCGCACGGATCAGATTTTGGACATTCTGGAGAAAAATAATGCGGTTGCCACTTTCTTTGAGCTGGGTTCCCTGATGAAGCGCTATCCAAAAGTGGATCAGCGAGCTGAGAAACTGGGCTGTGAGGTAGGGTGTCACAGCTGGAATCACAGTAATCTGAATAAGATGAGTGCCAGCCAGATCAAAAAGGATTTTAATAAATGCAATCAGGTATTTCAGGATACTCTGGGTCATAGAATCAAATTGATGCGTCCGCCCTACGGCAATTGCAACGATACGGTGAAGAAAGCAGTGGAAGTACCTTTGATTCTCTGGTCCGTGGATACTTTGGACTGGAAGAGCAGAAATACCGATAAGGTGGTTTCCGCGGTGAAGTCTGTCAAGAATCTGGACGGGAAAGTGGTGCTGATGCATTCCATTTATTCCACTACGGTGGACGCCACAGAGAAATTGGTGCCCTGGCTGCAGAAGCAGGGATATCAGTTGGTGACGATTTCTGAATTGCTGCAATATAAATACGGAATGGACTTGAACGACAGAGAACTTTACGGCTATAATTTCTTCTCCTAATGAAAATGTAGAGAAAATATAGAATTTTCTTATTCAGAAAAGGAAAGTGGCAACTTGGAAAGCGACGACTTCTAGAAAAGGGAAAGTGACATGGGAAATCCGATAGTAGAGATCGCGAAGGCGATTCTTTTTGGACTCGTTGAGGGGATTGCGGAATGGCTTCCTATCAGCAGCACAGGACACATGATTCTGCTAAATGAATTTGTGACGCTGAATGTGAGGCCGGAATTCTGGGACATGTTCCTGGTGGTGATTCAGCTCGGCGCGATCCTGGCAGTAGTGCTCTTGTATTGGCACAGATTGTGGCCGATTGGAAGGGATGAGGAGGGACTCTTCCTTAAGAAATCCGTCATCATCATGTGGGTCAAGATTGCAATCGCCTGCATCCCTGCGGCTATTGTGGGAATCCTTTTTGACGAGCAACTGGAGAAATGGTTTCACAATCCCACATGCGTTGCGCTGGCGCTGATTATTTTTGGTGTCTGGTTCCTGCTCGTGGAGCGGCGCAATCGGGGAAGACAGCCGGTCATTCAAAAAATCTCACAGATTACGTATCCGGTAGCCATTGGCTTCGGACTGTTCCAGTTGATTGCCGCCATTTTCCCGGGCACATCCAGATCGGGGGCAACGATCTTAGGTGGATTGCTGATGGGATGCTCCAGAAGAGTGTCAACCCAGTTTACGTTTTTCCTGGCGATTCCGGTGATGGCGGGAGCGAGTCTCCTGAAAATCTTAAAATTTTCCCTAAAACCCACCATTCTGGAGTTAGGAATCCTGGGAGTCGGGATGCTGGTGGCATTTCTTGTCTCCCTGTTCACGATCCGTTTCTTGATGAATTATGTAAAGACCCATGATTTTACCGTATTCGGCTGGTACCGCATCGCACTTGGACTCTTGGTGCTGGTGTATTTTGCCTTCTTTGCGAATTAAACCGGTCCGTTTGTTTCTGAGACGGCTCCTTCGGGGAAAGAAATTTCCGAGCAGAGGGATACTCCGCAGTAGATAGATACTCCGCAGTAGATGGATAACTCCGCAGTAGGATAGATACTCTGCAGTAGATGCATGCTCCACAGTAGATAGATACTCCGCAGTAGATAGACACTCTGCGGCAGATGGATACTCTGCAGCAGATGAATGCCATGCAGTGGATGAAATATCCAGCAGGAGGCACGTCACCCGAGAAACACGAACATATTGTAGAGGTTGATGCCGATGATGACCACCATCAGGGCGATGAATAGTTTGTCCACCGTTTTGTCGGAGAGGCGTCTGTTCAGTGCCCGTCCCACAATGCCGCCTCCGATGCCGCCTGCTACCATCATCAGGAGCATAGGCCAGGAGAAGTCCGGGACAGAGCGGGTCAAGATGCTGGTGAGGAGACTTCCTATCTGGGAAAAAAAGATAATGTAGAGAGAATTTTCCGCCGCCGTCTTGGTGCTCATGGAGAAGAAAAAATAGAGCACGACCAGATTGATGGGACCGCCGCCGATTCCCAGGAAAGAGGAGAGCACCCCCAATCCCAGTCCGATGATGACACACAGAACAGGCGATGTCACATGGCAGGTTTTTATCTTTGCTTTTTTAGTGGTATAAATCAGAGTGCCCACGGTGATAAGAGACAGGCAAAAGGCCTGAACGGCGCCGACTTTGCTGCTGTCGCCGAAGAGAGAGGAGATGAGGGAAAATAACTGCTTTCCCAGAATTCCTCCGACCGCGGCACCCAGCGCCAGGGGCAGGCCGGTTTTCTCCTCGATGGAGGAATTGCCGCTGCATTTGCTCTTGATGACGGAATAGGTGGTCATAGCCAGCACGGTACACCCGGAAAGAAAGCTGATTGTTCCCACGTCCAGCACGTGAAAGGCGTCCAGCGCGGGTTTTATGATTACCCCTCCGCCGATTCCGCAGATTGCTCCTATCACGGAGGCGAGAAAACAGATGAGGCAAAACAGCAAGTCCATAGTATCATTTCCTTTCCAGGTGGGTTTATTTTAAAAGGTAAAGGGGAGAGAATCCCTTATGCGGTGTCTGTTGATGGGAAGGACATTTCCTGGCATTTAATATATCTTGATTTTGGAAGATAGGCAAGCAATTTTGACTGTCGTCAGGAGATAGATTGAGGAGCAAAGAGGCAGATGGATTATTTTGGGAAGGACGCTTCAAAGCTGCGGGAGACAAGGCTTTTTTTGCTGGACATGGACGGGACCATTTACCGGGAGAATACGCTCTTTGAGGGTGTGATCCCATTCCTGGATTATATTGATCTGATTGGCGGAAAATACGTCTTTATCACGAATAATTCCTCAAAATCCGTAGGCGATTACATTCTCAAGATTCAGAAGATGGGCATCAGGGCAACGAAAGACAATTTTTTCACCTCCACCCAGGCAACGATCCTGTACCTGAAGGAACATTACCCGAATGCCCGGGTGTACTGTCAGGGGACGGCTTCCCTCGTACAGGAGATGAGAGAGAGCGGAATAGATGTCACGGAAAAAGTGGAAGAGGTGGACGTTGTCCTGGTGGGCTTTGATATGGAATTGACCATGGAAAAGCTTCGGAACACTTGTAAGATCCTGACAACCCAGGATACCGCGTTTATAGCGACGAATCCGGATCTGAGGTGCCCGGTGGATTTCGGTTTTGTCCCTGACTGTGGTTCTATGTGTCAGATGTTGGCAAACGCGACGGGAAAAGTCCCGCTTTATATTGGGAAACCAGAGGCGACGATGATCAATATCGTCAGAGAAAAATGGGGGTACAGCCGGGAAGAGACGGCGGTGATCGGGGATAGATTGTACACGGACATCGCTGCGGGGCTAAATGCCAACGTAGCGGCAGTCTGTGTCCTGTCCGGAGAGGCCTCTGTCCGTGACATCTGTGAGGGAAACATAAAACCGACCTTTACGTTTCAAAGTGTAAAGGAACTGCATCATGAGCTGGTTGCATAGAAGTAGACGTGAAAAAACCCTTGGTACACGGCGAAAAAACAGGACGTGTGTCAAGGGTTCTTTCATATGATGTTGGGAGATTCTCAATAATTGATGTAGCTGACCACTCCCCACCGCAAGCAGTGGGGTTTCGTCACTAATATATAACAAAAACGACTATATAAAAACAAACGACGCAGCTTTTTGTCAATAGAGCGCCATAAACTCTTTGGCGGCTAATCTTCCCGCAAACACTGCCTCCGGTGCTTTAGCGGCATCCAATTGACTGTGAAGCCGGAACAGCGTTACATTTTCTGCCTCCAGGGTGCGACCGATTCTGGCATAGGTGGCGGAACCGGAACGCCATTTATAATTCTGCTCAATGATGACAAAAGAACCGTCGTCCTTGATCTCTTTGACGATGGACCAATGGGTACTCCCGCTCTTTGGCAATTTCTCCCGGACAATATCTCCAGGGACAGCCTCGGTTACTTTTTCTAAAAAATCGTCGCTGTCTACCACATGAGGGGTCGCGTTTGCAAACATGTTATTGAGGTTAACCCCGTAAACCTCTGCGTAGAAGCGCTTGACATAAGAGGCGCAGGAGTAGGTAGAATCAGATCCGTCATTTCCTCCCGGACGGTAAAGGGCATCCACATTGCGGAAGGTGTCTGCTACGGTATTTGCTCTATGAATAACGATATCTTGTTCTTCCGCGCTTGCCCGGATGCCTGTATTCAGCAAAATGCCGAGAATACAGAGAAGAAGGGTAAGAGCAAAACGGCGTACCGCTGCGGAAGAGGGAGATAAGTAGTGCATGGCTTTTTTGCTCCTTTCCTGTTCAATCCTTTCTTACCCTACCACAAGCAAAACAAAATTTCAACTAAAATTTAAAACTTTTGTAACTTTTGTAAAATTAAGGAAAACTTTCTCTGAAAAATGTCATAAAATGGTGTCAAAATAAAAAATGATATCACGGATTGTTCCGCGCGGAACATACTTTTTTCCTTTCCTCGCAAAAACATCATCCTGGTCATCCCGGCAGAGAAATTCTTGCAATGGGGGAAAAGATGCAATACAATGCTTGCAGAAAAACGCGCAGATAGAAATAAATTTAAATCCAGGAAGGGAGACTCACATCCATGAAAGGAATCATCCTTGCGGGGGGAGCGGGGACAAGACTTTACCCGCTGACTGAGGCAGTCTCTAAACAGATTCTGCCGGTTTATGATAAACCTATGATTTACTATCCTCTCTCTGTGCTGATGCTGGCGGGAATTCGGGAGATCTTGATTATTTCCACGCCAAGAGATCTGCCGGTGTTTCAGCAATTGCTGGGCGACGGCTCCCAGCTGGGGCTTTCCCTCTCGTATGCGGTACAGGAGCATCCGAACGGACTTGCGGAAGCGTTTCTCATCGGGGAGGATTTTCTCGCCGGTGGTCCGGCTGGATTGATATTGGGCGACAATATTTTTTATGGCAGAAGTTTTACCTCTACCCTGCGCCGCGCCGCAGCCCTGACCGAGGGCGCGGTGATTTTCGGGTATTACGTCCGGGATCCCAGAGCGTATGGGGTGGTGGAATTTGACCAGAGCGGGAAGGCCATTTCTATAGAGGAAAAGCCGGATCATCCCAAATCCAAATACGCGGTGCCTGGTCTGTATTTTTACGATAATCGGGTGGTGGAGATCGCCCGGCAGGTGAAGCCTTCCGCCAGGGGAGAATTGGAGATTACAGCGGTCAACAATGCCTATCTCGCCGAAGGTTCTCTGCAGGTGGAGGTTCTGGGGCGGGGCATGGCGTGGCTGGACACCGGCAGTCATGATTCTCTGCTGGAGGCAGCCAATTATGTGGCTTCTGTCCAGAAACGGCAGGGTCTCTACATCAGCTGTATTGAGGAGATCGCGTTTAAAAACGGCTGGATTCAGCGGGAGGATTTGATCACCCTGGCAAGACCGCTGGAAAAGACGGCTTACGGACAGTATCTGCTGGATATTGCGGAGGGCTTATAATGGGACAATTTACAGCGAATCCATGCGGAGAGATCCGTGGACTTTTGGAGATCACGTCCCGGGTGTTTGGAGACGAACGCGGTTATTTTACGGAGACCTATCATCAAAAGGAATTTGAAAGACTGGGAATTTTGTGCCCCTTCGTGCAGGATAATCAGTCCGGCTCCACCAGAGGTGTTTTGCGGGGACTGCATTTTCAAAAAAATCATCCCCAGGGGAAATTGGTGCGGGTCCTCGTGGGGGAGGTCTACGATGTGGCGGTGGATTTGCGGCCTGGATCTCCCACTTATGGGAAATGGCATGGTGTTACCCTCTCTGCGAAAATGAAAAATCAATTTTACATCCCCGCCGGTTTTGCCCACGGCTTCTATGTGCTGTCCGAGAAGGCAGAATTTGCTTATAAGTGCACGGATTATTATCACCCGGAGGATGAGGGCGGCCTCGCCTACGACGATCTGGCGCTGGGGATTGACTGGCCGATACCCGCTGGCACGAGCCCGATTCTCTCAGAAAAGGACCGGCATTATCCTTCTCTGCGTGAATTGCGTCAGATTCAGGAGCGGGAGGGCTGGTGGAAAGGAGTCACCTGGTGAAAACCATTGCCATTACCGGAGCAAAGGGACAATTGGGAAGGGCTCTTACGACTCTGTGGGCGGATCGGAAGGAGATCCGCTTGTGCTTGTCCGATTTGCTCCCTGGGAGGGAAAATCAAGCTGTGGCGGCTGGAAGTCAGGCAGCGCTGGATCCGGAGAGAACGCTAAAGATAGGTGCGAATAATTTGTCAGCTGAGAAATCCGTGCCCCATCCCGCTCCATCTTCGCTTTTGATTTATCCCCTCGATCTCACAAAAGAGGAGGAGGTTCTCACTTGGCTGGGGCAGGTGAAACCGGATATCATTGTGAATTGCGCCGCATTTACCAATGTGAATCAATGCGAGGAGAGAGAAGACCTGGCAAGGCGCGTTAACGGATTTGCGCCGGGGATATTGGCTCGTTACGCGCGGGAGACAGGGGCGATTCTGGTCCATATTTCCACCGACTACGTTTTTAGCGGAGAGGGCGACAGACCCTATCGGGAGGAGGATGTGCCGGATCCGCAGAATGCATATGGGAGAACGAAATTGCTGGGCGAGGAGCAGGTACTTGCTTCTGGCTGCCGGTACTTCTTGATTCGCACTGCCTGGCTTTACGGCGATGGCGGCAATTTTGTCCGCACGATGCTGCGCCTGGCTGACTCCCAGGAAGAAGTGGGCGTGGTGTGCGACCAGTGGGGCTGTCCCACGTCGGCGAAGGAACTGGCAAGGCTGATTGACTATCTGCTTCACACGGAGGCTTATGGCATTTATCACGGCGTTTGTACGGGTGAGACGACCTGGTATGAATTCGCCAGGACTATTTTCGCGTACAAGGGTCTCTCTGTAAAAGTGCGCCCTCTTACCACTGCGGAGTATCCTTCGCCCGCAAAGCGGCCAGCCTATTCTGTGCTCGACAACGAGAAGGCGAGGAAAGCCGGTTATGCCATGGCGCATTGGAAGGACGCGTTGGCAGAGTATCTGGCAGAAGAGGAAATGCGCGGAAGAAGAAATGCCGTTAACCATGGGAAGGAATAGAGGATGCGAACTTATCTTGTAACCGGCGGTGCCGGCTTTATCGGTTCTAATTACATTCATTTCATGTTGGAACGCTATGGAGATGATATTTTTATCGTCAATTATGATCTGCTGACCTATGCGGGAAACTTGGAGAATTTAAAAGAAGTAGAGGGAAGATCGAATTATCGCTTTGTGCGGGGAGATGTCAGGGACGGGGCACTGCTGGATCAGCTCTTTTTACAGCATGATTTTGACCGGGTGGTACATTTTGCCGCGGAGAGCCATGTGGATCGGAGCATTGTGGACCCGGGTGCTTTTGCCAGCACCAATGTGATGGGGACGATGACACTGCTGAACGCCGCCCGCAAGAGCTGGGAGAAGGATGGGCATTACGCTATAGGAAAGCGTTATCTACAGGTGTCCACCGACGAAGTGTACGGTTCCCTGGGTCAGGAAGGGTATTTCTATGAGACGACGCCGCTGGATCCCCATAGTCCCTATTCCGCCAGCAAAGCAGGCGCTGATTTTCTGGTGAAAGCTTACATAGACACCTACGGATTCCCAGCGAATATTACCCGATGCAGCAACAATTACGGGCCAAACCAATTTCCGGAAAAATTGATTCCCCTGATGA
>CAZROZ010000079.1:0-7448 GCA_964601745.1 uncultured Lachnospiraceae bacterium
GGGTGGATTACTCCGGCCGTTCCGTTATCGTGGTGGGTCCGGAGCTGAAGATTTATCAGTGCGGTCTGCCCAAAGAGATGGCGCTGGAGCTCTTTAAGCCCTTTGTCATGAAGGAACTGGTCGCCCAGGGGACTGCCCACAATATCAAATCCGCCAAGAAGATGGTGGAACGGGTCATGCCGGAAGTGTGGGACGTGCTGGAGGAAGTGATTCGGGAGCATCCGGTGATGCTGAACCGGGCGCCTACCCTGCACAGACTGGGCATTCAGGCCTTCGAGCCGATTCTGGTGGAAGGTAAGGCCATCAAGCTTCATCCGCTGGTCTGTACCGCGTTCAATGCGGACTTTGACGGCGATCAGATGGCGGTACATCTGCCCCTGTCTGTGGAAGCTCAGGCGGAATGCCGGTTCCTGCTGCTGTCCCCCAACAATCTGCTGAAGCCCTCCGACGGCGGCCCGGTGGCAGTGCCCTCTCAGGATATGGTGCTTGGCATTTACTATTTGACTCTGGAGAAACCAGGCGACAAAGGGGAAGGCGGCATTTACAAGAGTGTCAACGAGGCGCTGCTGGCCTACGAGAACGGCTATCTGACACTGCATGCCAAGATTAAAGTGATGGTGCGGGGCAAGGACGAGAACGGCAAGCCCATCAGCCAGATTCTGGAATCTACACTGGGACGGTTTTTGTTCAATGAGATTATCCCCCAGGATCTGGGATATGTGGACCGGAGCATCCCCGAGAATGCCTTAAAGCCGGAGATTGATTTTCATGTAGGCAAAAAGCAGCTGAAACAAATCCTGGAAAAATGCATCAATATTCACGGCGCAACCCGGACGGCGGAGACATTAGACGCCGTGAAGGCGATGGGATATAAGTATTCCACCAGAGCGGCTATGACCGTGTCCATCTCGGATATGACGGTGCCTGCCAGGAAGAAAGAGATCCTGGAGGAAGCCGAATCCACCATCGACGCGATCACCCACAATTTCCGACGAGGTCTGATGACCGAGGAAGAGCGGTACAAAGCGGTGATCGAGACGTGGAAGGATGCCGATGAGGAGATCACAGAGGCACTGCTGAACGGGCTGGATAAATACAACAATATTTACATGATGGCTGATTCCGGCGCTCGTGGATCTGATAAACAGATCAAGCAGCTGGCTGGCATGCGGGGGCTGATGGCGAATACCTCCGGCCGTACCATTGAGCTGCCCATCAAGTCAAATTTCCGGGAAGGCCTGGACGTGCTGGAATATTTCATCTCCGCGCACGGTGCCAGAAAAGGCCTGTCCGATACGGCGCTGCGCACGGCAGATTCCGGCTACCTGACCCGGCGGCTGGTGGACGTCTCTCAGGAGCAGATCATCCGGGAGGTGGACTGCTGTGAGGGCAGGGAGGAGATCCCGGGTATGGTGGTGCACGCCTTTATGGACGGCAATGAAATGATTGAGAGTCTGCAGGAGCGCATTACTGGACGGTACTCCTGCGAGACCATTTACGACCTGCAGGGCAATGTGATTGTCAAGGCCAACCAGATGATCACTCCGAAACGAGCTGCACAGATTGTGGCCACCGGAGTGGAAAACGTGAAGATTCGTACGGTGCTGACCTGCAGATCCCACATCGGAATCTGCGCGAAATGTTATGGCGCGAATCTGGCCACCGGGGAACCAGTTCAAGTAGGTGAAGCGGTTGGAATCATTGCGGCTCAGTCTATCGGCGAGCCCGGTACCCAGCTCACGATGCGTACTTTCCATACCGGCGGTGTGGCAGGCGATGACATCACCCAGGGTCTTCCCCGGGTGGAGGAATTGTTTGAAGCGCGGAAACCGAAAGGCCTGGCGATCATCTCTGACATCAGCGGGACGGTTTCCATCAATGACACCAAGAAGAAACGGGAAGTGACGATCACTAATTCTGAGACGCGAGAGTCAAAATCCTATCTGATCCCGTACGGCTCCCGGCTCAAAGTGGTGGAGGAACAGGTGATCGAAGCCGGCGACGAGCTGACAGAGGGCAGTGTGAATCCCCACGATATTTTGAAAATCAAGGGGATCACAGCGGTGCAGGATTACATGCTCCGAGAAGTACAGAGGGTGTATCGGCTGCAGGGCGTGGAGATCAACGACAAACACATCGAGGTCATCGTTCGCCAGATGCTGAAAAAAGTCCGGGTGGAGGAACATGGAGATTCCACTTTCCTGCCGGGAACCCTGGCGGATGCCCTGGAATTCGAGGATATGAATGAGGAGCTGATCGCCGAGGGCAAAAAGCCAGCGGAAGGGAAACAGGTGATGCTGGGCATCACAAAAGCTGCCCTTGCCACCAATTCGTTCTTGTCAGCGGCTTCTTTCCAGGAGACCACCCGGGTGCTGACGGAAGCTGCCATCAAAGGAAAGGTCGATCCCCTGATCGGCTTGAAGGAGAACGTGATCATCGGGAAGCTGATCCCTGCCGGCACCGGGCTGAAACGTTACCGGGATGTGCGCCTGTCCACGGATGTGGAGGAGGAGCAGGAGGAAGAGGAATTTGCTTTCGATGAGGATGTGGTCGACATCGACCAGGAAGAGTACAGGACGCAGAATCACCGGGATGAGGACCGATTGGTGTACTCGATTGACTGAGGTGTCGGTTAAAAGATTTGCGAAGTTGTTGATTTTCGCTGAAATGAAATGAAGCTTTAGACAAGTGAAAATACGTATTTGAATGAATAAATAGGGAAACATGATAAAACTCCCCCAAGGTGGTTCAAGAAAAGCCCTTACTAATAAGAGGACCTTTCAAGAACATGCGGGGGAGTTTTTATTTATTGTGGTACCCAGTAGAGTCCAGGCGGATGGACTGCTTGCAGGCACTAGGATTAAAATCTCGGTTTTCCCCTCAGGGCGCCGATGACGGGATAGCCATCGACGCCCAGTAGAAAGGAACAGAAAATTAGGAAAGGACCCCTCTTTCCGTATCATACTTGATTGTCAGAGGGACCTTGTTCTTGGTGAAGGTAATTTCAATACCGTTTTTCCGCCGCTGATAGTCTGTGACCTCTGCATTGTAAAACAGATCCAAAGCCTCCGTGAGTTGACGACGTTTCTCTTCATCGTACTCGCTCAATGTGTCGGATGTCATCAGGACACTGCCAAAAAGCGCATTTAAGGTGAGGAGCGCGTGTCTTTGCTCCGGGGACAGAGCGATGTCGTTGTCCCGAAGCAGGAAGACATCCGGATCGTTGCCAAACAGTCTGTCATTGAACAAAGAGCGGTAGACGGTATTTTGCAGGGTGACTTTCGTGGAAATGCGCTCCCGATGGAAATAGTGCATGTACCACTTATCGTCGAATTTCAGGGAGATATCCGGGCCAACGCGCATATAATCAAATTTGTCCACGGCGTTAAAAAGAGTCGCCCCGCAGCCCAGAATCAATCTATCCCCAAGGCATTCCCGCAAAAAGGCATATGCCCGTTCCGCGACAACGCTGCGGCTCACGCCCTCCCGCACGGAAAGATTGACGGCATAGAGAAAATCCAGTTTGAAAAAATCAAATCCCAGATTACTGTAGTGTTGCAGGCAGGCGCGGATATAATCCCGTACCTCTGGATTCATGAAATCCAGTGCGTAAAATCCGCTCCAATTAGAGCCGCATTTGACCAGCGTGCCGTCCGCAAAGCGCGAAAACCAGTCTTTTTTCTCTCGGAAAAGATCACTTTTTTCCTCTGCCACGAAGGGAGCCAGCCAGATGCCGGCCAGAAGTCCTTTCTGATGCGCGGCGTCCACGATGGGCTGCAGACCATGGGGGAATTTCTCCTGATCCACCTGCAGCCAGTCCCCTACGTGGGTCTCATAGCCATCGTCAATCTGGAAAAGGTCAAAGCGTTCGTCTAGCGCATCCAGATCTCGGAACAAGATGGGCTCATTGATACCCTGATAGTAGTGATACCAGGAAGTATAGCCAAAGAGCTTGCGCACCTGCTTCCTGGGAAAGATGGAGTCAAAATACCGCAGTCCATCAGCTACGCTGTCGGAGACGCAGAACTCCGCGATTGTGACCTGTGTCCCGGCACTGACAGGAGTGTTGTTGTAGTCATAGCATAGGCGGAGACACTTTTCTTTTTTGTCAAATTCGATGAGCAGATAGGCCTCCCGAAAGAGAAGGTTGAGCACGAATTTTTCGCATTTCCCCTTGCAATACATCACATCATAGCCATGGATTCTATTCTTGTCATACTCGTAAAAGGAAGCGTCTCCATAATGGTCGTAGGCGCCGGAGTCGATGACAAAACGGGGCAGTCGGTTCACATTGTGTTCCGTTTCGCCTGGATACACCTCCTTGGAGTCCGTCCAGGTCTGGTACCCATTGAAGAAGAGCAAATCCTCTTTGTCCGGACAGAACGCTTCCCAGTGGGTAAAGGAGGAGAGAATCAGGTCCTTTTTTGCCAGTATAGTCACTATCTGCCTGCCTTCTCTTTCCTGAACTTGAAGTTCCAGGTCCTCATTGCTCTGCTTTGCCGTCTTATACAGGGTCTCTGTTTTGTATGTGATCTTGAAATTATCCATGGTTTCGCCCCCCTGCGCGGGGATAGAGGGATTGATTGCGTCAGGTCTTTTCATTTCTTGCCGCAGGTGTACAGATACAGCAATTTTTTACCGCAGGTGTACAGATACGGCACATTTTTTAGCTGATTTGGGAACAGGATACTCCGCAGCCGGGTGTCAGTCCTTTTTCTCAATTACTTTCATGACTCTCTTTTCATTGTAACCAGAGAGAATCAAACCGCCGACCACACAGAATGCTACAGCCACCGCGCCTACAATGGTCATGCCCAGGGTGGAGGCGGTAATGTCATTGCTGTTGACATTCTGTGTCGTTCCGATGATAGCCAGAGAGGTAAAGATCAGCATTGCAAGGGATTGGCCGAATTTCATCGCGAAAGTACGCGCTGCAAAGAACATGCCTTCCCGTCTCTCGCCGGTCTCGATGCCGTCTGCCTCTGCCACGTCCGCCACGATGGACTGGGGGATAATGCCCAGCAGCGCCATCGGGAAAGCCGCGACCACACAGATCACGATGCCGAAGACTACGCCGGGGATTACGCCGATGCCGAACAGGCCAGGATTTTCTCTGGTTCCAAGAATGCCGATCAAGGTGGCAATCACATAGGCCAGTGCCAGTCCGAAGAAGCCGAACATGGTGAGTTTTTTCTTGCCGTATTTTTTCACCAGGCCGGATACTACCGGATAGAAGGCGGCGGAGAGTACGGTCATCCCGCCTAGGAAAATCATAGTGTAGGACTCACTGATATTCATAGAGACTTTCACAAAGAAGGGAAGTCCGGTCTGGAAGAGGGTCAGTCCCACCCAGTACATGATATCAGAGAAGGCAAAAGTGCGGAAATCCCGGTTCCGGAAAGTCGCGCCCAGGGAGGTGAACATGTTGGCATTGGAGGGAGTCGCGTCCACAAAATCCTTCTCCCGTAGGCAGAAGGTGGGAATCAGCATGCAGATGCAGGCGATGACTGCCAGGACAATAAAGCAAGCCCGGTAACTCCACGCAAAGCCCAAACGATCCCGGAGCATGCCCGCGAACAGGAAAGGCGTGTACGCCAGCAGCGTCCCGCAAAAATACGTGAGAGAGATAGATGTCGATATAAACATCCGGTCGTCCTGGGTCTTGCCGAACTCGGAAATCAGCGCATTGTACGGCGTGCAGTACATGGTCATAAACAGATAGAACAGGACAACAAAAACGGAAATCCAGACAACGTTAATGTTGCTGATAGCCTGGACGGGGGCGCAGAAGAGCAGCACGGTCACAATGCTCAAAGGAAGCGCTGCGTACTGCATGAACGGAATCCGTCTGCCCCTTTTATTCTTGCTGCGGTCCGACAGGGAGGCGATCAGCGGGTCCGTAATGGCATCAAATACCCTGCTGAGAGCGGTGATCAGACCGAGGATAGTCAGGAATCCTCCAATCACGAGGCCAGGCTGGATATACTGGATAGCCCCGGCTTCGATGTCTGCCGTGGTGGGCAGATAGAAGGTGACAAGCCAGGCACTGATGATACCGCTGAGAGTAGACCAGCCCAATTGCCCTACGGCAAAAATCCACATTTGTTTCTTTGTTAAGCGTTTCATAGATCTCTCTGGTCCCTTCCGTCCGTAAAAAAGGGACCTTACTCCTCCTTATTTCTTTTATTTTTCACCTCGTCCCGGACTCACGAGGTTTCGTTCCTGAAATTCCCTTCCCCGGGATAGGCCTGCTGCAGTGTTGTCTGCTCCCGAAACTTCACAATTTCAGAGTTTCAGAGCTGTTCGTTTCTGAACTGTCTGCTGCAGCGTTGTTTATTCTTTGAGAAGCGCTGCTTCGAGAAAAGGTAAAAAGGCAGTACAATGAGCAACACCACTCCAGTGACGCTGGCTCAATGCAGGATTTTAACCGGTGTGATTTTTTAACCGATAAAGAATGATTCCGATCAGGGTATCGATCTCCGCTTCCTTATTAATCAGCGTATCCTGCTTCACGATGTCCCCGGCGGACAATTTCTTGCATAGCTCCAGCATGGCGTGGGTGGAAGCATAGTAAAATAATTCCCAGTCGTCCACCGGTTGAAGGCTGCCATCTTTCAGTCCTTCTTCATAGGCGCTGGTGCAGACTGCCTTGAACAGGTCCAGTCCCATGGAATATTGATCTTCCTCCACTTCTCCGCCCAACATGTAAGCGTCAAATTCATTGACGAAGCGAAATAATTCCCGACGGGTGGTGAACAATTCCAGGTAGCGGTGATAAAAGAGCGACAGTTTCTCGTAGCCTGTGCCCTGGATTGCTTCTATATTAAAGTATTTGGTGAAAATATCATTCTGAAGCAGAACCGCGGCGGCGCAAACCAGATTCCGCTTGGTAGAAAAGAGGCGATAGAGGGTGGCCTCTCCGACACCCGCCTTCTGGGCAACGTCCTTGACAGTCACACTATGGATAGACTGCGACAGAAACAGGTCCGCGGCTTCTGCCACGATGAAATTGATCTTTGCATCTTTGATCGTCATACTGATCCCTCTTTGGCCATATTGATTCCCCGATGATAGGTACTCTATCAAAATGATGTAGCAACTTTCCACATTGTAATCAGAAAGGGGGAAACTGTCAATAGAAAATTCGGGAAAATGTGAGACACAGATTCAACCAGGAGCTACAAAACGAAAATTGTTTTGCTATGTTCTAATGAGATCCTTTTATGAACATTGAGCAGTACAGGCACTGCCTCCCTTTACTGGCGCACAGTAGATATAGAAAGAAATCATAAAAAAACTCTGAAGAAATTAGGAAATAAACGGGCAATATTACACAAAAATCCGGGGGGGGGGGTAATGAAGCCAAAGATTGAAATACAATGAGTAAATATTTTTGTAAAAAATTAAAAAATTGTGTTGTCACATGGGAAATAAAAGTGTAAAGTAGG
>CAZROZ010000079.1:7458-7751 GCA_964601745.1 uncultured Lachnospiraceae bacterium
GCGGGGCAACACCATGAATGAAAGCCCACGGAGGTGGCTTAATGACAGAAAATTTAAAAAAATTAGAAAAAAGAATGAATAGTTAGACAATACCATTGAATAAATATTATATAATACATATTAAAGGTTGAATTACAAAATGTAACTAATTTTTAGAAAACTTCGGAAAAAGCGTTGACAAAAGGGAAATAAAGGTGTAGAGTAGGCACCGACGACAGAAGCAGTGGGTTTGCTTCGCCGTTGCTCGTTGACTTGAGTTTCATTAATTGAATATCGCGAATCAACGAAAATAG
>CAZROZ010000080.1:0-7728 GCA_964601745.1 uncultured Lachnospiraceae bacterium
ATACAGCAAGGGATACAGACTGGAAGACAACAAGGAATACAGACTGGAAGGCTGGAAGGAATACAAACTGGAAGATTTGAGCAGGCGAGAGAGACGGCATACGAACTTCGGAAAATGGGACTGACGGTAGAGAATATCTCTAGGGCGGTCAAGGTGAGTGTGAACGAGGTACAGGAATGGCTGGCGAACCCGCAGGTGACGCCTGCAAAATAATCTGTGCAGAAGTAGAATCAAAGGACCGGAGGGATGTATCGTTAACGGCATTAAAAATTTCGCTTTGGGCTGTCAATTGTCAATGAAAACGTATACTTCGTTGAAGCCAAGGGGAAAGCAATTATGCCGTTAACTGTGGATTACAGCCCTCCGGTTTTTGTTATTTCGTCATTCCGATTTTGACAGATACTCCACGAAATTTCCTCATGATAATCACCCACTTCAGGCTCTCGTGAGACTGGCGGAGGACTTTTGATGCACGTACCGGGGCTTTGCGGCACATTCCTTGCAGGAAACGCGAATCCTCGGTGAATATCGGCAAGAAGCCCGGAAGTTTTGTTCGTGGATGCGTTGTGCCTGGTGCTTCCAAAGAGAAATGCCAATGACAGATTTGTCGCTCGCGAACTAATGTTATTGTCTCCTACATCCGTGAACAGTAGCAATAATTTTTCTCCTCTCTCGATTTTTCTCTTGACAGCAATGCTTCGTACCCCGTATAATATTGATAATGATTCTTATTATTAAAAATAATGATAGGAATCAGGGAAAGGAGGTGTCGGCATTGGCTGCCACGAAACACTCTCGCCAGCGGGACGCGATCAAGGCATACCTGCTGCGCACCAGAGATCATCCTACTGCGGACATGGTTTACCAGGAGATGCGTGCGCAATTTCCGCACATCAGTCTGGCTACCGTCTATCGGAATCTGAATCTGCTCGCCGCGCAGGGCGAGATTCTGCGGATTCCCGGTCCGGAGGGCGATCGCTTCGACGGAGATACCAGAGAGCATTATCATTTTACCTGCCGATGCTGCGGAGAGGTCTATGACCTTCCACCAGAGATCGTGCAGACGACCGTGCATGCGGAGAATGTCTCTTTTGGCGGCAGGATTGAGTCCGTCCACACTTCCTTCTCCGGTATCTGTCCCAAATGTCTCAAACTGCCAGTGCATGAGCAGGCGTGAGGGATTTCATTTTTATCATAAAATTAAGGAGGATGTAATGATGAAAAAATTTGTCTGTGCTGTATGCGGCTATGTCTATGAGGGCGACAACCCTCCCGAAAAGTGCCCCCAGTGCGGTGCTCCCGCCAGTAAATTCACAGAACAAAAGGAAGGCCTTACCTGGGCTGCTGAACATGTAGTAGGCGTCGCGCAGGGCGTCAGCGAAGATATTCTGGCGGATCTGCGTGCCAATTTCAACGGAGAGTGCACCGAGGTGGGTATGTATCTGGCTATGGCACGGGTTGCCCACAGAGAGGGATATCCGGAGATCGGCCTTTACTGGGAGAAGGCTGCCTATGAAGAGGCAGAGCATGCCGCGAAATTTGCGGAGCTCCTGGGTGAAGTGGTCACCGACAGCACGAAGAAGAATCTGGAGATGCGGGTTGCCGCTGAGAATGGTGCTACCGCCGGCAAATTCGACCTGGCAAAACGCGCCAAAGCTGCCAATCTGGATGCCATTCATGACACAGTCCACGAGATGGCTAGAGATGAAGCGCGCCACGGCAAGGCATTTGAGGGCTTGCTGAAGAGATATTTCGGCTAAGACTATTCACCAGTGAGGAGGTTTCAACATGGATGTTTATGCATGCCCCTGCGGATATGAATACGACCCGGCAGTAGGAGATCCGGATAACGGCGTCGCCCCAGGCACTCCCTGGGAAGAGGTTCCCGAGGACTGGGTTTGTCCCATCTGCGGTCTTGGAAAAGACGCGTTTGAGAAGGTTTGATCGGGATGGCGGTCCTATGCAAAGCACTCTGCTTTGCCTGCTTGGGATCCGCCGCTCATCAAAATAACGAATCATGCATTTATAGTTTGGTTAACGGCATAATTGAGTTCATTTTGATTTTTAATGAGTTTCAGCATTAGAAGCCTACTTTATGGTTCAAAGTGAGATGCTCCATGTAATTAACTAAGTGAGATGCTTCCTGTCGTTAACGATAAAAGCACCCGGCACAATTTGTTCGGGTGCTTTTATTTTTTATTTCTTGCGATTACTGATTAAACTTCTATGCTCCAAATATGGAGCACCACCATAAATGAAAGCCCACGAAACCCACGGATTGCTCCACCGCGGTGCTGCCCCGCATAATTTTCCCATAATTTTCTCGGAACAATTGCCTTCCTCTCTGATTATGACTCCTGCCATCCCCTCATCAGCTGTTCCAGCGTATCATGCTTATCAAGAACGGCAGCACAAGCATCCCAATCCTCGGTTTCTGGCGGTTTCATCTCGTACTTGATTGTAAAGGGATTCTGCACCGGGAAGGCATCTATCCGCTCCTGTGCCTGTTCCAGCCTGTTATTCGCTATGTCAATCCAGACATCTTCCAGCGTATCCGGAATCTGGCCGAACATCCCATAGATATCGCTCAGGCGCTGGGAAAGAACCCTGTGTACCTTATCCTCAACGGAATCTTTGTAGCGCAAATTGTAGATCATGACTGCGTCGCTTTCCTGCCCGATCCGCTGGATACGGCCTTTGCGCTGCTCCAGCCTTGTCGGGTTCCACGGGAGGTCGAGGTTGATCAGCGTGGAGAGAACCTGAAGGTTTAATCCCTCACTCGCCGCATCGGTACCGACCAATATTTTGATTTTCCGATTCTTTACCTGCGACTTGATCTCGTCTTTCAGTGCGCGTGTAAACACACCATTTACAAAAAATCCAGATTTATCGCCGCCTGCATATAATCCAATCACAGCATCCGGAATATCAACAGACAAGGTGCCGGCAAGGTGCCGTGCGCTGTCATAATACTGAGAAAAGATGATGCATCCCTTTTCCTTCCACGGGGTATCATCCTCTCGAACTCCCTTCGTGAGGATGTCCAGTACACGCTCATATTTCGGGTCATTATCACGGTTTAAGGAAAGCATTTTTACCAGCTCCCGCAAAATTTCCGTCTCCTCTGTAGACAGGTTCTTTACCTCGCTGGGGCTGGCGTCATTGTCATCATCGTCGTCCTCGAAGAGCGTATCGAACTCGTCAGCCAGAATCTGTTTCCCCTGTTCCGTCCATGCAAGCATTTTCTTCGCGGTCGTCTCCCCGGCCAGGATGGTACTTCCGATCCGCTTTAAAATCAGAGTGGAGAGAAAACCGCCTGAGCGCACTCTTTGAGATATCCTGCCGCAAAATTCCTGGGCCTTTTCGTACGCCTGCCGCAAATATCCCTCTAACGGCAGGGCATCCTCATCGCTCTCTCCGTAAAGTATCACATCAATCTTTTTCAGATAGGGTTCTCCTGTTTTGGGGTTTACCGTATTTTCAAGATAACTTCTCGTCCTTCGTACAATATGGCGAATATAGGGATTGTAATTTTTGACGAATTCGTCTGTGCTGTATAAAGTTTCGATTTTTTTCTGGGTGGAACGCCTTGCATCCCGGTACACTTCTGGTCTCAGCACATAGACGTCATCCGGGATATCCAGATCGTTGCGCAGCCGCTCCACCCGTCCGCCGCTGTCGCGAGAGGGAAACGGATCCCGCATGATATCCCACATGGCTATCTCGTTCTCTGGTATCGGTACTTTACCGCAGACCATATCCAGCATCGTCTGTGGCTTGGAGCGCCACATGCTGAAGCGATCCCCCATGATTTTATCAGTCGGTATACTCAACGCATCCAATAGATCGAACGCCTCTATCGTATTGACCTGAACCGGCGTGGCCGTAGCCAGCAGCAGGCTTTTTGTCTTTGGGCTGATTTCACAGATAAACTGCAGCAGGAAATTCTTGTCCACTTTGTGCTTGTCAGCGTCTCTGGTTGGATTACGCCGTCTGGCGCGGTGCGCCTCATCAACGATGACACACTCGTAACTGCCCTGCAGGAGAAGATTCGCAGCCTCCGTCTTGTGGGCGACGAGTCCCTGAGAGACAATCCCCACCCGGCGCGGACAGCGCAGGATGGACCTGGTACCCGATTCCGGATAGAAATACCCTGTCTCGTCCTGCCATCCGTGTCCTGTCCAAACGGCACTCGGCATATCCAGCAAGGATTTCATCTCATCCTGCCATTGAAAGAGCAGCGTTTTCGGGACAATGATCAGGATTGGCTTATCCCCGTAGAGAGCCATCAGTTTCGCCGACATGGCCAGCTGAATGGTCTTTCCAAGTCCCACCTCATCGGCAAGAACAAAACGCGCTCCGCCATTCCGTTTATGCTCTTTGAAAGCTAATTCTACAAAATATTTTTGATGTTCCCACAGGCCGAATTCCTGCCGAAATATCGGTTCCTCCACAGCAGCCGCAGGTATCTCGTCATCCGGATGCTCCCGCCAGTCGAGGAGCGGAACCACATGGCGTTTCGAGATCCGCTCGATATCCTCGATTACAAAATCGCACAGCGGCACCGCATTGGGATTGTTCCAAAAATAATCAAATTCGGACTGCACCCACTCTACTGCTTCCGGCGAATCGTCTTCCCAGACCATCTCGTAATTCAGGCGAAATGCACTTGCTGTTTCATTGATGCTGCCAAGAAAGGAAGTCCGGCTTCCATCCTCATACGTTACCACGCCCGCTTTTCCATGCATCAAACCGTATATCTCATCCGGGATCACGCGAACCTGCAATTTCCCGGAGAGAAGCAGCCGGTACAAGCGCTTCAGCCTCCCGGATGCCTGCGGGGAGTCAAATTTCTCTTCCGGCTTATAAGCGCACCATTCCTGTTTCATCCGCTGCGCGTAGGCAGCTGTCTCCACATCTTCTTTTGCCAGGCCGGAATTGCAGATGATACGAACCGTGCCACTGACTGCCTCGATGGCTTCCCCCGCGACTTCCAGAATGGAAGAACAGAAATATCCGGCAATCCGGTCATAAGAGCGAGCGCCCGACAATAACTTATTCAAAAAAGTTTCGTCAAGCCTTTCCAGTCTGGAGGAATGCCGTTTGATCATTATTTCACCTCTTATACGCCGTCATGAGTCACCGCTGCCAGCAGCAATTCTGCCATCTGCGCGGAGTCCGTCCAATGGGGCTGCATGTTGCTGATGTCTTTTGCATTGACTAGGAAGGAAAGTATCTGACAGATCATTTCCCGTTTCTCCCAATAATCGGGAAGTTCCGTTTTGATGAATCCCAGGGCTTACTGGGGGTTTCCGTCCTCTTTTAATCCCACATAAATGCCGTGAAAGACTGTCCGCATCAGGGAATGCTCGAAATCCGGCACCTCCCCCATGGTTCTTCCAGCCATCTCAGACGGCGTTTTCAAACGGGCGGTGTTGGCTTTCTCGCTGGCCATCAGCTGCGAATAGCCGCCGATGGAGAATCCGCGGGCAAATTCCTGATAGGTGCTGATCTGATAATTACCGTGTTTCTCGCTCTCCAGACCTTTGATATAGAATTTCTCCGCATTGGTTAAATCCCTCCAATAGAATCTGGAAAACTCCTGGGGGATCACGCAGTCGTACGCGATTTTCTTGGCATTTTCGATGATGGCGACGACCTTGCTGCTCGATGGATTGGAGATTGCCTGATTCAGTTCATATTCCAAATCCAGATCCTCGATAGTGGCATAGGAAGTCAGCACCTTCAAGGATGCAGCGTAAGCGGCAAGCACATAATCCGGATCGGAGAAATTCGGTTCTTCTTTATCATCCAGCGCCTGCATACTGGCGATTTGATTTTTCACTTCCGCGCGGATGTCTACATTGATCTCATCTAAAAAGGTAAAATCCGTTCCGGTCTGCTTGCGCAGCACAAGAAGGACGGTTCCTTTGACGTAATTGCCGTTCTTTAAGCCGCTGGCATCGGTCTCGGTGGCGATATTCCACGCCGCTGTGACTTTCAGTCCCGCTTTCCACATAATAATGGCCAATTGTGCCCACACAGCTGGATCGGAATGGGTGAACATCACTACCTGCATTCCGTTGTCCGGCATATGACGCGTCAGATTGGAATAGATGTCGATCATGGTTCGGCTGAAATGCTCATCTCCGCGCACGGCGAGAACGCGTTTGCTGTCGGTGTACCAGTCCGGGAAAGCTTTTTTCAGCAGGTTTTTATCCCATGCGAGGAAAAACTCGGAAAGCTCGTGATAATTGACCGCGTCAGCGTAAGGGGGATCAGTAAACCAAATGTCGCAGGTTGTTGTAATGTCACGAGCATCACAGGGCTTGATACAGAATATGCGATTTCCTAAATAAGGTATTCCCTCGTAATTGACAAAATAAACACCCTTTAATAAGCTAAGGCCGCGGGTTCCATGATTCCACATCGTGTTAAACGCCTGATTGTAGAATGTTTGCGCCATCGACTCTCTCGCCTGGCCTACCCCCCAACTACATAATGTACTATTCCAGTTCAAGCAGCGATTCAAGCCTAACATCGATACCGCAAATTCAAAATTGCCCTCCGCTAATTCACACGCCGTTTTTTGCAGCAAGCCATGCAGCAATAGCTGCCTTGGATTAAACAGCTGGTGCCAGTATTTCCAGCCGCGATTCCGAATAACCTCGGTTGTCTTGTCGCCCGGTATAATCTCCATAGATGGAATCCAGCCTTTTTCCTGCCAGTCCGCAAAATTTTCCCGCACAATTCTCCTTACTTTTTCCTCATTCTCCAAATCGCGCCGCGTACCAGAGCTGTAATACCTCTCTCCATTGCTCCTTACATAGCGTACCGCATACAGCCGCTCTTTAAAAACATCGTCGCTACTTGGCTCAAAATCAGATTTTCTCCACATTCTCAATCCATATTGGATTTCTCCATCACTTCCGGTCCTGTCATGTCTTAGAGCAGAGATCGGCGTGGTCCTGCCGCAATGCGGACAGACAAGATTTCCATCAGAAATGGTAGCGGAAGCCTTGGCCTGCTCCATCTTTTCCGGCGATACCCCCATGATAACCTTAAAATCATACTTTTTTTCTGATTCGTTCCCAATCAGTTCGACGATACTCTTTGAGCCTGCACCGAGTACCCAGCTTGGTGACATAGGCACCTGAAAACCACATTCCGGACACACCGTTTCCATGCAATATAAATATGCGTCAGCCCGATCACCCGCATCATTATTTTCTATACCGAGATCAAGAAGAATTTCATCTACCCGCCGAAAAACCTTTTTTTGAAATTCAGCTATTTGATCGCGTTCCTTTTGGGACATATTCAATAAACTCAAAGAGGCGTCGGACAATAAACATGCCACGGGATTCAGGTCACTTCCATAGGCATCACAGCCGATCCTCGCCGCCTCGAACGGAATCGAACCGCCGCCGCAAAAACAGTCGCCGACGGTCACGTTGTGTCCGAACTGCCTCATGGATAGCTGCTGAACCAATTCCTGTAAAGAACGCGCGTCGGTTTTCAAATGGAAGTTGATTTCATTCCACGTCTGCTCATCCGTAATTTCCACTTGTTCCGGACGTTTGCACATGGCGATTTTATCATCGTAACCGAGAGCGCGAAACGCCGCCAACTCGATCTCCTCTCTTGGAGCCTGACGATCCAGTTTCGGTTTTCCGCTGCTCAGGTCAAAATATTGGCGGTATTTTTGCAGTTTCTTACTGGTACAAA
>CAZROZ010000081.1:0-7684 GCA_964601745.1 uncultured Lachnospiraceae bacterium
AGCGGGGGGACTGCTCTGTCCGGACTGTAAGAAATTGGATCCGAGCGGCACCGTCACGCTGCTTCCCGCTGTCCGCTATGCCATGCAATATATCTTGACGGCTCCGTTTGAGCGGCTGTATACGTTTACCTTAAAAGAGGACGCGCTAGAGCAGCTCTCCCACCTGATGGAAGCCTATTATCGCCGGTATGTGGACACTTCTTTTTTGTCTCTGCCATTTCTAGATTGGAAGCCGTAAAGTGCGGGTTGCGCTGCTGCCTACAAGGATGGCGCGGAGAAAGTAAATGTCACAGCGATAACCCAAAGGAAAAAATACAGAGGAAGATTGGAATACTTTGAACAAATACAGGGAAAGATTGAAATACTTTAGAAAAATGCAGTGAAAGATTGGAATACTTTGGTGTCGCAGGAAGGGGAATCGCATGAAAGAGAAGGAAGTTTTCAGGGAGGAAGAAAGATGAAGGCCTGGCTTAAAAGAAAAGGGTGGATGCTTCTGCTTCTTGCCTTGCTGCTGCTAACCGGCTGTGCCAAGCCGAAAACAGAGCTGACCCTGGAAGAGAAAGATCAAAATACCCTTTTAATCAAGGAAGACGGCACGGTGGAAAGTCTTCTGGTGGAGGATTTTGCAGGCTACAGCGAGACGGAGCTGAACGCTTATCTTCAGGAACAGATCGACACCTACAATGGGAGTGCCGGCGCGGGTATGGTACAGCTCAAGGAATTGACGGTGGAGGATGGGAAGGCAATCCTGATTTTATCTTTTCAGAATGGAACCGCGGTGGAAGATTTCTATGAACTCCCTCTGACGATCCTGTCCGGCAGCGAACTGGCCGGAAAATATCATGATGTTTTGCTGGACAAAAAGGGAAAGGAAGTCTCCCCGGAGCAGGCTTTTACCAGCGAATATGTGGGCGTATTGCTGGATGAAATCCCTGACGGGGAAAATCCTTATCGGCTCATGCTGCCAAAAAAAATCGCGTTTTACGCCGGCGGGGAACTGACGGATGGCTTTACGCTGTCCGGGGATGGAGATACCCCGATGCTGGCGCTTTATAAAAAATGAGTATTGACGGATGGATTGGGAGGAATGAGGGAATGGAAAAAACGATGGATAAAATCGTCGCGCTGGCAAAAGCCAGGGGATTCGTCTATCCCGGGTCGGAAATATACGGCGGCCTGGCCAACACATGGGATTACGGAAATCTTGGTGTCGAATTGAAAAACAACGTGAAACAGGCATGGTGGAAGAAATTTATCCAGGAGAATCCCTACAATGTAGGGGTGGACTGCGCCATTTTGATGAATCCGCAGACCTGGGTGGCATCCGGACATCTGGGTGGATTTTCTGATCCGCTGATGGACTGCAGAGAGTGCCACGAGCGGTTTCGGGCGGATAAACTGATTGAAGATTACTGCAATGAGAAGGGAATCCACCTTGCGGGAACCGTGGACTCCTGGAGTCAGGAGGAGATGAAGACTTTCATCGAGGACAATCAGGTGCCGTGTCCCAGCTGCGGGAAACATAATTTTACGGATATTCGCCAGTTCAATCTGATGTTCAAGACGTTTCAGGGCGTCACAGAGGATGCCAAGAACACGGTTTACCTCCGGCCGGAGACGGCGCAGGGTATTTTTGTCAATTTCAAGAATGTGCTGCGGACCTCCCGGAAAAAGATTCCTTTCGGCATCGGTCAGATCGGCAAATCTTTCCGCAATGAGATCACGCCGGGGAATTTTACATTCCGAACAAGAGAATTTGAGCAGATGGAGCTGGAATTTTTCTGCGAGCCGGATACGGATCTGGAGTGGTTCGCTTACTGGAAAGACTTCTGCGTCCAGTGGCTTAAGTCTCTGGGCTTGAAAGAAGAGGAATTGCGGGTGCGGGATCACGAGAAGGCAGAGCTGTCTTTCTACAGCAAGGCCACCACGGATATTGAATTCCTCTTTCCATTCGGCTGGGGAGAATTGTGGGGCGTGGCGGATCGGACGGACTATGATCTGACACGGCATCAGGAAGTGTCCGGACAGCCCATGGATTATTTTGACGATGAGAAGAAAATAAAATACATCCCTTATGTGATAGAGCCCTCCCTGGGCGCGGACCGGGTGACGCTGGCCTTCTTGTGCAGCGCTTATGACGAGGAGGAATTGGAAGGCGGGGATTTGCGCACGGTGCTGCATTTTCATCCTGCCATTGCGCCTGTGAAAGTGGGAGTGCTGCCGCTCTCCAAGAAGCTGGCGGACGGCGCGGGGAAGATTTATGATATGCTCTGCAAAGAGTACAACTGCGAATACGATGACCGGGGCAATATTGGCAAGCGCTACCGGAGGCAGGACGAGATCGGCACGCCGTTCTGCGTCACTTACGATTTCGATTCAGAGGTAGACGGCGCCGTGACAGTGCGGGATCGGGACACCATGGGGCAGGTCCGGATTCCCATCTTCCAGTTGAGAGAATATCTCGCAGAAAAGTTTGACTTTTAATTGGATTATGCTATTATGGGGAAAGCGTTCTGCCCCCGTACGTTAGGAATGCAAGGGAAGGCAGGACTGATTTTTTAAAATGTTAATGACATGAGAATCACTTTATGAGAGGCAGCTGTCAGTACGGCACAGACATGGAATCACAAGGAGCAGTCATGCCTGAAAGTTTCGTGTTCACATTATGAGAGTAACTTTGTCATTAACGGGTAAAAATTAATTTAGGAGGTATCACCAAAATGACAAAATGGGTCTACAAGTTTGAGGAGGGCAGCGCCGCGATGCGCAATCTCCTGGGCGGAAAAGGCTGCAACCTTGCGGAGATGACCAATTTGGGCATGCCGATCCCGCCGGGATTCACGGTGACCACAGAGGCGTGCACCGAGTACTACAACAATGGCAAGGAAATTTCCAAGGAAATTCAGGATCAGATTTTTGATGCGCTGAAGTGGCTGGAAGGGGTCAACGGCAAGAAATTCGGGGACAATGAGGATCCCCTGCTGGTGTCCGTTCGTTCCGGTGCCAGAGCTTCCATGCCCGGTATGATGGATACCATTTTGAACCTGGGCTTGAACGATGTGGCAGTGGAAGGTTTTGCCAAGAAGACAGGCAATCCCCGGTTCGCCTATGATTCCTATCGCAGATTCATCCAGATGTATTCTGACGTGGTAATGGAGGTGCCCAAGTCCTACTTTGAGAAGATCATCGATGAGATGAAAGAGAAGAAGGGGGTCCATTACGACACGGAGCTGACCGCGGAAGATCTGAAGGAACTGGCGGAGATATTCAAAGCCGTCTACAAGGAGGCCATGATTGGAGAAGAATTCCCCCAGGATCCCACCGAGCAGCTGATGGGCGCTGTGAAGGCAGTGTTCCGCTCCTGGGACAATCCGCGTGCCATTGTATACCGTCGGATGAACGACATCCCCGGTGACTGGGGGACCGCCGTCAACGTGCAGACCATGGTATTTGGAAATAAGGGAGATACTTCTGGAACCGGTGTGGCATTCACCCGGAATCCATCCACTGGGGAAAAGGGCGTCTTTGGAGAATATCTGATCAATGCCCAGGGCGAAGATGTGGTGGCCGGTGTCCGTACACCTCAGTCGATCGACCAGCTGGCGAAGGACCTTCCGGAATGCTACAGTCAGTTCATGCAGCTGGCGAACAATCTGGAGAATCATTTCCATGATATGCAGGACATGGAATTCACCATTGAAGAGGGAAAGCTTTATTTCCTGCAGACCAGAAACGGGAAGAGAACCGCGCCTGCGGCCATCAAGATCGCCTGCGATCTGGTGGATGAGGGCCAGATCACACCGGAAGAGGCGGTGTGTCGGATTGAGGCCAAGTCTCTGGATCAGCTGCTGCATCCCACTTTTGACCCGGATGCGCTGAAGGCTGGTGAGGTGATTGGCAGTGCGCTTCCCGCATCTCCTGGGGCAGCTGCCGGAAAGGTTTACTTTACCGCAGAGGATGCCAAGGCGGCAGGCAAAGGCGGCCGGGGCGAGAGAGTCATTCTGGTCCGGCTGGAGACTTCCCCGGAGGACATTGAGGGAATGCACGCCTCAGAGGGCATTCTGACAGTCCGCGGCGGTATGACTTCGCATGCTGCGGTGGTGGCGCGTGGGATGGGTACCTGCTGTGTATCCGGCTGCGGCGACATCAAGATCGACGAGGAGGCCAAGGTATTCTCGCTGGGCGGTTATGAGTTCCATGAGGGAGATTACATTTCTCTGGACGGCACCACCGGCAAGATTTATAAAGGCGACATTAAGACAGTGGAAGCTTCTGTGGGCGGCAATTTCGGCCGGATCATGGACTGGGCGGATCAATTCCGGACCATGCAGGTGCGCACCAATGCCGACACGCCGCAGGACACTAGCAACGCTGTGAAGCTGGGCGCCGAGGGCATCGGACTGTGCCGTACCGAGCATATGTTCTTCGGGGAAGACCGGATTCCGAAATTCCGCAAGATGATCCTCTCCGACACCGTTGAGGCCAGAGAGGAGGCGCTGAAAGACATCGGTGTATTCCAGAAGGAAGACTTTAAAGCGATGTATGAGGCGTTGGAAGGCCGTCCCATGACAGTCCGCTATCTGGATCCGCCTTTGCACGAGTTCGTTCCCACCGATGAAGAGGATATCAAGGCGTTGGCCGAGGATATGGGTCTGACCGTGGCGGAAGTCAAGGCAAAATGCGATGCGCTCCACGAGTTCAATCCGATGATGGGACACCGGGGCTGCCGTCTGGATGTCACGTATCCGGAGATTGCCCGGATGCAGACAAGAGCCATTATGGAGGCTGCCATCGAGGTAAAGGAAGAAAAAGGATATGACATCGTTCCTGAGATCATGATCCCGCTGGTGGGCGAGAAGAAGGAACTGAAATTCGTGAAGGATATCGTTGTGGAAGTGGCGGAGCAGGTGAAGGCAGAGAAGCATTCCGACATGAAGTATCACATCGGTACCATGATTGAGATCCCCCGGGCCGCGCTGACGGCGGATGCCATCGCGGAGGAGGCGGAGTTCTTCTCCTTCGGCACCAATGACTTGACACAGATGACTTTCGGTTTCTCTCGGGATGATGCCGGCAAGTTCCTGGATTCCTATTATCAGGCCAAGATTTATGAGTCGGATCCCTTTGCGAGATTAGACCAGGTGGGCGTTGGTCAGCTGGTGCAGATGGCGGCGGAGAAAGGCCGCAAGACCCGTCCGGATCTGAAGCTGGGGATCTGCGGAGAGCACGGTGGAGATCCTTCTTCCATCGAGTTCTGCCAGAAGATTGGTCTTGACTATGTGTCCTGTTCGCCGTATCGGGTGCCCATCGCGAGATTGGCAGCCGCGCAGGCAGCACTGAATAATAAATAAGTTCTTATCATAAGTAGGTTTTTATCGTGAAGAAAAGCCCTTTTCCGTGTATGGAGAAGGGCTTTTTTCATTGGGAGAGATGCGGCGCAGGGAGACCCATCGTGCTATTGGGAGAGATGCGGCGCAGTGGAGCGGGATCCATCGCGCTATTGGGGGAGCCGCAGCGCAGGGAGACAGAACCCATCGCTCTATTGGAAAAGCTGGGGCGAAGTGAAGCAGGGCCCATCGCGCTATTGCAGCAATCCTCTCAGGATGCTGTTCAAGTCTTTTGGCCTGTAATGGAGCCGATCCAGCGGCAGCATAGTCAGTCTTGTCAATGCCTCCAGTGCTTTACTTCCCTCGTAGAGGGCGATATATTCCACATCGCGGAGATTGGCCACAGTCATATTGTTCAGCGTTGTAATGAGGTCATCTGCCGGCACAGGAGTTTTGAAATCGTCAAGCTGTACTTCCAGCATTCGCAGGACGAGCAGCGCCGTAAAGCAAATCAGCATGTGAGACCGAATGGATTTTTGCGATCTGCAGTTTGCCGGACAGCTATTGAAATCAGTATTCCTGATTTTGAAAAAATCCTCTATCAGGCACCGATCTCTGGATATATTTTCAATGTCCTTTGCGGGATCAGTCAAATTGGTCACTATCGCCCGGTAGCCGTCATAGCTTTCTTCCTCTTTGATACTTTCTTCCCGATTTCTGTTTTTTCTGGCGCTTTTTTCCGTGTCATTCTTTTCCTGTTTCAGACTGTCCGGCAGGTCGCTGACGGATTGGGTGACAAGAAAAGAGCTGCAGCCCATGGACCTGAATTTTTGCATGGTCGAAGGGTCGAGCCTGTCATCCGCACAGTAGACCAGCTTTGCACCTGGCTGCATATGCTGGATTTCCCTTGCCAGGGAAAGATCTGCGGATTCTCCTTCCATGCCTTCTTGGGAGAGGCACATGGTGACAGGAATTCCTCTGCGATCCAGGAGGAGGCCTATCTCCGCAAAGGGACTGGAATGCTGCTCCCTGGAGATGCTGCCGTTTTGCCGCGGCTCTCTCTTTCCTTCCCCTGCAACCGCATCGATCCATTCTTCTCGTTGCTCTTCGGATGCAAAATAGAGATGGATGCGATTGTAATAGAGGACAGAGAAGTCTCTTTTAGGGAGGGAATCACACTGTTGCTGCAGATGTGCCAGATACGCATCGCTATTTTCCGCCAGCAGGTCCACGAGACGTGAAATATCTCCGCGGTCAAAGTCCGGTTTCTCATAATAAGGTGCCATTGGATGCCCTGCGGGGTCT
Source organism: uncultured Lachnospiraceae bacterium (assembly GCA_964601745.1). Taxonomy (GTDB): domain Bacteria; phylum Bacillota; class Clostridia; order Lachnospirales; family Lachnospiraceae; genus CAZROZ01. The sequence continues at coordinate 6,633 of CAZROZ010000081.1, forward strand.
CTTGAGAGTGGGTCCAGGATCTTTGTGTAGACGAGAAAACGGAGGATGGCATAGCAGTCGATGGCAGTATTCTTATCCGGTACGTTTCTTCTGAAGAAATCTTTGAGATGGAGATCCCTCATGTAGTATTGGAGAAAAAAGTAACCGATATTGAGCTGGGTACTGGAGGAAGCGGCATCTCCTGAGGAGGGGACCCGTTCATTAAAGTCAAGGGAAATCGTGAACTCCTCCCTGCCTTTGCGGTGTTCCTCATTCCACTTTCGGATCTCCTCCCGGACATAGGCCTCCGGGTCGTCTGTGATCTTTAAGAGTTCTGAATGCTTTCCGAAATTTTTGATATTTTTGGATGTGACTTTTTTCCCATTCCGAAATCCCTGCTGTCCATAATAAGTGGGATCTTTTAGACGCTTGTCAAAATAAAGTTTCAAAGAACATCACCTCAAATGTAGAATTGGATGGTAACGGGAAACACGCAAAAGCTGTTGTTTCAGGTGCCGCCGAACATACAGGAAAAGCCGTCTCCTTTTTCCGAGAAAAACAAAGTCTTATTTTATTTTGCTCGGAATTCGCTCTGAAGTCAATCCTGAAACACTGGTCTAACAATTGTATTTTTTCGAAGCGAGAAAGAACTTGTGCAATTCAGGAGAAGATGGTAAATTTATGTCCCGAGCCGTAAAACTCAGGAAGCGTTCCTTTCATGGATGGAGAGATCAGGGCCAGGTTCACGTTGACTTTTGCTATCGATGTAGGGATTGGATTTTGCTTTTTAAAGAAGGAGAAAAGATGAGTATTGCAGAACTACTCCAGGAATGGGAGAAGAAAAAGGAGTATCAAAAAATCGAAGATTTTCGATTGGTTGCTGGCACGAATGATATCATCGACGATGATCTCTCCTCTTCGATGGAGGAAGTACGGGATCGGATGTGTTCCAGACTTGTACAGGATGACAGGCCAAATAGCAGGGACTTATATCGCTGTCTGCTGGATTTGCTGGAGGTTACTGAGAAGGAAGATCAGGAGAACTTCTGGTGGAACTATTCCATGGGACTGTG
>CAZROZ010000082.1:0-7589 GCA_964601745.1 uncultured Lachnospiraceae bacterium
GCCGCCAGTGGAGGAATATGACCGGGAGCAGCTGTTGGCTTTTGAAAAGGAAGTGCTGGGCATGTATGTCAGCGGGCATCCCATGGAGGAGTATGAAGGCGTCTGGCGCAAGAATTGTACCAATCAGGCTTCGGATTTTGTCCTGGACGAGGAAGAGGGAAGAACGAAGGTCATTGACGGGAGTAGAGCGGTGATCGGTGGTCTGCTGACGACAAAGACGGTGAAAATCACAAAAGCCAATTCGGTCATGGCATTTCTCACAATAGAGGATATTTCCGGTTCGGTGGAAGTCATCGTTTTTCCACGGGATTATGAAAAATACCGCACTTTGCTGGAACCGGACGAGAAATTATTGATCCGGGGGCGAATCACGGCGGAGGAGGACAAAGACGCGAAGCTGATCGCCGAGGAGATTATCCCCTTTGATCAGCTCCAGAAGCAGCTGTGGATTCAGTTTCCGGATCGGGAGTCTTATCAGAAAGAGGAGCGGGAATTGAATCAGATTCTCTCGTCCAAGAGCGGGAAGGATCTGGTGGTGATCTACTGCAAGGCCCAGCGGGTCATGCGCAGGCTGCCCCAGTCCCAGTGGGTGGATGCCGGAAAGGAGTTGGTCCACACGCTCTGCAACCGGTACGGCAAAGAAAATGTGGCAGTCCAGTAGCGAAAAAGTGGATTGCCATTAGAAGAAGCGCTTGGATGAGCGGGGAGGCTTGACAACAGGGAAAGCGCTTGGATGAGTGGAGAGGTTCGGTAGCAGGGAAAGCGCTTGGATGAGTGGAGAGGTTCGACAGCAGGAAAAGCGCTTGGATGAGTGGAGCAATCCGTGGGCTTTTATTCATGGTGGTGCCTCATATGTGGGGCATGGAAGTTCACTTAAGAGTAGTCGCCCACGCGGCAGGAAAAGAGGAGTAGAATATGGACAGCAAAAACAGGAAGATTGCGGTTTTGACCAGCGGCGGAGATGCGCCGGGCATGAACGCGGCTATCCGTTCCGTGGTGCGCACCGCGGTGGCCAGAGGATTCCAGGTAAAGGGGATTCTCCGGGGATACGCGGGACTGCTGGAGGAAGAATTCATTGACATGGACAACCACAGCGTCTGCGATATCATTCATCGGGGCGGCACGATATTGTACACGGCTCGCTGCAAAGAGTTTATGACAGAGGAAGGACAGGAAAAGGGAGCCGAAATCCTGAGGAGACATGGCATCGACGGGTTGATTGTCATCGGTGGAGATGGGTCCTTCCGGGGTGCGCAAAAATTGGCCGCCCTGGGAATCAATACCATCGGCGTGCCGGGCACCATCGACCTGGACGTTGCCTGCACGGAATATACCATCGGATTTGATACCGCCATCAATACCGCCATGGAATGTATTGACAAGCTGCGGGATACTTCTACTTCTCATGAGCGCTGCAGCATTGTGGAAGTGATGGGCAGGAGTGCCGGATATATCGCCCTTTACTGCGGTATCGCCACCGGCGCGGAGGATATCCTGATCAATGAGCGGTTTGACGGCAATGAGGAGGCACTGATAGACCACATTCTCCGGCGCCGGCATGAGGGAAAGGCGCACCATATTATCGTGAACGCCGAGGGGGTCGGCGATTCCTATGAGATGGCGAAGCGGATTCAGGAGCGGACCGGGACGGAGACAAGAGCCACTGTCATCGGCCATATCCAGCGGGGCGGCAGTCCCACCTGCAAAGACAGGGTATACGCCTCTATGATGGGTGCTGTTGCCGTGGACCTTCTGGCCATGGGGCAGAGCAATCGGATCGTGGCTTACCGGAACGGGGCATATACGGATTTTGATATTGACGAGGCACTGGCCATGCATAAGGATGTGAATGAGTATATGTTTGAGATGGCAAATCGTCTCAGCTATTGATTTTGATAGTTTCAGCTGCTGATTATGATAGTTTCAGCTGTTGATTATGATAGTTTCGGCTATTGATAATGATAGCTTTAGCTGTTGATTGTGGTGGCCTTTGTGATTGGATCGTGAAATCTCAGCTATGGATCGTTCTGGATGAGGAAAGGGCAGTTTCAAAATTTTCTAAAAGGAGGCGAGGACATGAGATATTGCAAACTTGGGAAGACCGGCTTTGATGTCTCGGAATTGGTGCTGGGAACCTGGGCTATCGGCGGCAGCGCGGACTGGAGCCGGGTCAGTGCGGAGAACAGCCGCCGGGCCATCGACCGCATGATCGAGCAGGGTGTCAACTTCATTGACACAGCGCCGACTTATGGAAACGGGGAGGCAGAGCGCAGGCTGGGGGAAGCCCTGCGGGGGCGGAGGCGGCGAATCGTTTTGCAGACCAAATTCGGCTCTTATTGGGAAGACGGCAAGGACGGAAAACAGGGCGGATATGTCAGAGACAATTCCCGCAGTACCATTTTGCGGATGTGCGACGCCTCCTTGGAAAATCTAAAAACCGATTATATTGATATCTATATGATTCACTGGCCGGATGGCAAGACACCTTTAGAGGAGATCGCGGATACCCTGAAGGACTTGAAGAAGGCGGGAAAGATCCGTTTCGCGGGTTGTTCCAATTTCAGCTTGGAACAATTGCAGGAGATTGCCGGATACGGTGTGATCGATGTGGTTCAGTACGGATATTCTATCGTGGATCAGGCGTCGGAGGCACAATTGCGCTGGGCCAGTGAAAACGGAATCGCGACTGAGAGTTACGGAACGCTGGGCGGCGGGATCCTCACCGGGAAATATCGGACCTATCAGATTTTTGATTCCCTTGCCTCCCGGGGGAGATTCTATAAATTCTTCCAGCATCCTTATTTTGAGCGTGTGATGAAATTGCTGGACGTGATGGACAAGATCGCGGACGACAAAAAGGTGCCGCTGTCACATATTTCCATCAACTGGAATTTGCAAAAACCTTTCATGGATACGGTGATCTGCGGGGTCAGCAACGAGACGCAGGCAAAGGAAAACTGCGACGCCATGAATATCACGCTGACGCCGGAAGAGATGAAACGGTTGGATGAGGCGATTCTGACCATTTACCTCCAAGAAGAGCAGGAGGACTAGCGGGAAGCCGCACTGGAAACGCGGGACTAGCGGGAGACCGCACTGAAAATGCAGGATGAGCGGGAGGCAGTATTGAAAACGCAGGATGAGCGAGAGGCAGCACTGGACACGCAATAGAAAATAGGTTTTCGCTGGTGGCAGTAGAGCGCTGCCCTCTGATTGAGAAGAGATGTTTCATTATTATTATGGCGATGGAAAAGGAAAGACTTCAGCCGCTGCGGGGCTAGCACTGCGGGCCGCTGGTTGGGGACAGCATGTCCTCTTCGCACAGTTTCTAAAGAGAAGAGAGAGCGGGGAGTGCAATGCGCTGCGGATGCTGCCATCTGTCCGCGTTTTGCGGGCTGAGGGAGCGGACAAATTCGTCCGGCAGATGACGCGACAGGAAAAAGAAGAGCAGAGACAGGCACAGGACTTCTTTGCCGCTCAGCTATTCAAGCTGATCTCTGAAGATCCTGTCGACGTTCTGATTTTAGATGAGGCGGGGACAGCCCTGGAATCCGGTGTGTTGTCAGAATCGAGCCTGCTTCCCTTTTTCGATTTTTCAAAAGAGGGGGAGCTGGTCATTACCGGACACAAAAGACTCGACTTTCTGGCACAGCGCAGTGATTACTGCACGCAGTTTTGCTGTGAGAAGCATCCTTATCAGCAGGGCGTCCCAGCGCGGAAGGGAATTGAGTTTTAAGTTTTACATCGATTTTTACATCGGTCAATTATGACATATAATTGTGACATATGACGAGGAAAGGCAAAAGGGACATCGTTAACGACATCCGCAATTTCAATTTGAATTTCAAGGCATTCTGCGTTTGCTATCCGCATGATCATTCAAAGTGAAATGCGCAATCCCGTTAACTGATAGAAAGGATAAAAAGAGATGAGCGCACAAGCACAAGGAAGAGAAGGAACAGAGGGAACGGTGGATTTCTCTGTTCCGATGAACGCGGCCAGCAACATCAAACGGGTGATCGGCGTGGTCAGCGGCAAAGGCGGCGTGGGCAAGACGTTTGTCACCGCTTATCTCGCCAGCTGCCTGCGAAAAAATGGCATGAAAGTGGGCATTCTGGATGCCGATATTACAGGACCGTCGATTCCCAGAGCCTTCGGGATTCACGGGAGAGTCGGAGGAGTAGAAGGCGGCATCGAACCGGCGGAGAGTGCGGGTGGCATTAAGGTGATGAGCGCGAATCTGCTGCTGGAGACGGAAGAGACGCCCATCATTTGGCGGGGCGCATTGATCGCCAGCGCCGTGCAGCAGTTCTGGAGCGATGTCTGCTGGGGAGAATTGGATTACCTGCTTGTGGATATGCCGCCGGGCACAGGGGATGTACCTTTGACGGTGTTTCAATCTCTGCCGGTGGACGGGATCGTGGTGGTCACCTCGCCTCAGGAACTTGTCTCTATGATTGTTTCCAAGGCAGCGGCTATGGCGGAGGCCATGGAGATCCCTGTGCTGGGATTGATTGAAAATTACAGCTATCTGCGGTGCCCTCACTGTGGCGAGAAGATTGCTGTTTTTGGGGAGAGTCACGCGGTGGAGGTAGCGGAGGAATATGAGATTCCGATTTTGGGCAGACTGCCGATGGATTCCGCCATCGCTGCCGCCATGGACGCAGGCACGGTGGAGGAGCTGCCGGATGAATATCTGAGGGATGCGGTCACGATTTTGTCCGCGCTTCCAGTTCAGAAGAAACATATCGACAGAGAGCTGCTCGCCGCTGCCGTAGATGAAAAAGAGCGGATGGCAGAGGACTTTGGTACAGCGCCACAGTTTGTTTTTTATACCCTGCAAAAAGGACAACTCCTTCACAAGGAGGTTTGCCCCGCACCCGGTCAAGGGCAGGAGATTTTGTGCCGCTTTTTGCTGGATAAAGGTGCGACTGCCTTGCTCTGCGGCGGGATTGCGGAGCCTGCGCGGCAGACACTGCTGGAGGAGGAAATTCCGGTTTATTCCGGCCTCTCCGGGCATAGTGATGTGATGGCAGCCTGCTATCTGGACGGCTCTCTGAGGCAGTAAAGGGCGCGGATAGCGGGAACCTTACATGAAATCTGAAAAAATACGAAAGAGGCGATTGGATGATTGTATTCAACCGCCTTTTATGATACACTTTCACAGATAATGCCATCACGGCGGCATAAGGATTGTCTTTTGACAGACAGGAAAAGAGGCTATCGCTCACGATAGAAAATCGCGGGACGATGCCGGATCAGGCAGGTATCCCGGAGAGAGAGGCACCTATGTTAAATCCCGAAAAAATAAAGATCATGCATCAAATGACCCTCTTCGAGCAAAAGGCGGGGCAGCAGGAGATGAGGATGAGCCGGTATTACCGGACCGATTACATTCGGCTTCAGATGCTGAAAACCATCGTCTGTGTGACGGTGGCGTATCTGCTGCTGGCGTTTCTGGCGGCGTTCTACAACATGGAATATCTGATCAGCAACGCGATGGCTTTGGATTACGGTTCTCTGGCATGGGAATTGCTCTCTATCTATGTGCTGCTGCTGGCGGCGTACCTACTGTTGTCGGCGATGCTCTTTGTAAATCGCTTTGATCAGTCTAGGAAAGATCTCAATGCCTACTATCAAGGGCTGAAGCGGCTGCGGGAGATGCAGCGGGAGGAAGAGGAGTTTGACGAACCGCCGGAAGGAGACGAATATTATGACGATGATCTATGAATTGCGAGAGCGGATCAAGCGGGTCTTTGAGCTGTATGACACGATCTTGATGCCGGTTTTTAAGTTTTTCGCCATGATGGTGGTGCTCTTCTCCCTGAACCGGTTCTTGAATTTTGACACGACTCTCAGCGGGCCTTTTGTGACGGTGGTTTTGGCACTGGTGGGTGCGGTGCTGCCCTCATCTTTGACGGTGCTTCTGGTGGCACTTATCTCCCTGATTCACCTTTACAAGGCTTCCGTTGTGCTGGCGATCATCGGACTGCTGGCGTATCTGCTGCTCTATCTGCTTTTTACCCGCTATACCCCGGATCTGGGCATGATTATAGTGGGAATGCCGGTGCTGATTTCTCTGCATGTTCCCTATGCGGTCCCCATTCTGCTGGGACTGTTCATGCCACCCACGTCTCTGATCGCGGTGGGCGTGGGAACCATGGTCTACTATATTCTGCAGGTGCTGCGCCAGGCGGCGGAGATGAGTACTTCCTTGGAATTGGAGGAGCTTGTTTCCCTGACGGTCAATGTGGTGGATCAGATCATGACGAATCAGATGATGCTGGCCAGTGTGGTGGTATTTTGCGGTACCGTCTTGATCGTCTACTTCATTCGCCGGCAGAAATTTGACTATTCCTTTGAGACGGCGCTGTGCGCGGGGACGCTGTTTTCCACCATTGGATTTCTGATTGCGGAGCTGAGATTTGGCGACGGCGGATCCGTTCTGGGCATTGTCTTTTCGAATCTGCTGTGCGGCGTGTTCGCCTATCTGGTTTATTTCATGAAGCTGGCGCTGGATTACTCCCGGACGGAGCGAACACAATTTGAAGACGATGATTATTATTACTATGTGAAGGCGGTTCCCAAGAGCCATGTGTCAGAACGCGAGAAGAGAGTCACAAAATACGGCGGGAATCAGTCCGGCGGGAGAAAGTCTCCAGCGGCGCGAAAGTCCTCCGCGGAAAAGAAGCCCCCGGCGGTGCGAGAGTCCTCTGCGGGGAAAAAGCCTCCAGCAGCGCGAAAACCGGCTGCCAGAAAGAAGCTGCCGGTCGATCAAAGGCCCAGAAAGCTGCAGGAGCGAGATCAGTATGAGAGGGATACTTATGAGAAGGATCTCTATGAGAAGGATCCCTATGAGGAGGATCCCTACGATGAAGAGATTTTCCAGGCCTTTGAGGAGGAATTGGACGACCTGGATGTGGATGATAACTATCGGGACCGCAGGCGTTAAACAAAAGATAAGTGCAGGTAACGCAGAAGCGGGAAGAGTTTAGCATAGGAAACTAAAACAGGAGGGAAGCGCAATTCTATGGAAGCATTTCGGGAAAATCTGCAGAATTTTATTGAAATTTATACAGATCCGGGGCTGCGACTGGTGGATTTTATAGAGATCTTCCTTCTTGCACTTTTGATGTATCACATTATCGTGTGGGTGAGAAAAAGTCAGGGCTGGATGCTGCTGCAGGGCTTGGTGATTATCGGCTTTTTTGTGCTTATCGCGTATTTTCTGAACATGCACGTGGTGATGTGGATTTTGACCCACTCCATCAACATCCTGGTGATCGCTCTGGTCATCGTCTTTCAGCCGGAACTGCGGCGGGGACTGGATTCCCTGGGAAGGCGAAACATCATCAAAGGGTTGTTCACGTTCAGCGAGGATAAAATGGTGACGGAGAAATTCTCCAACCGGACCGTCAATGAAATCATCAAGGCGGCGCGGGAGATGTCTCGCAACATGACCGGCGCTCTGATTGTGCTGGAGCAGGAGACGCCGCTGGGCGATTACGAGAGAACGGGAATCCGGCTGGACGCGGAAGTGAGCAGCCAGCTACTGGTCAATATTTTTGAACACAATACGCCGCTGCACG
>CAZROZ010000083.1:0-5165 GCA_964601745.1 uncultured Lachnospiraceae bacterium
TACTCATTTTTCAAGCGGAAAGTCAGAACGTCAAACTGCAGAACTCCCACCACACCGACGATGATCTCCTCCATGCCGCTGTTGAATTCCTGGAAGATCTGGATCGCGCCTTCCTGGGCGATCTGCTGAATTCCCTTGACAAATTGTTTCCGCTTCATAGTGTCCACCTGTCGGACCAGCGCGAAATGCTCCGGCGCGAAGGTGGGAATACCCTCAAAGCGCACTTTCGACCCGGTACAGATGGTGTCGCCGATGGAGAAAATGCCCGGATCAAAGACCCCGATAATGTCGCCGGCATAGGCTTCCTCCACGTGTCTGCGCTCCTGGGCCATCATCTGCTGGGGCTGGAACAATTTGATTTCCTTCCCCTGCTGCACGTGATAGACCTCCATGCCCGCCTCGAATTTACCGGAACAGATGCGGAAGAAGGCGATCCGGTCCCGGTGGGCTTTGTTCATATTTGCCTGGATCTTAAAGACGAACGCGGAGAAATCCTCGCTCATGGGATCCACTACTCCCTCCGCTGTCCTCCTGGGAAGGGGCGGTGTGGTCATCTCCAGAAAATGATTCAAGAATGTCTCCACGCCAAAATTGGTCAGAGCGGAGCCGAAAAACACCGGCGTCAATTTCCCCGCCGTCACCAGCTCCTGGTCAAAAGGATCGCTGGCGCCATCCAGGAGTTCAATCTCCTCCGTCAGTGTCTCGCGCAGCGGGCGGGTGATCAGTTCGTCCAGATGGGGATCCTCCAGCGTCGTCTCAATGGAGTCAATCTCCCGCTGTCCATTGTTGGCGGCCAGAAACCGGGTGATGACGCCGCTCTTTCTGTCATAGACCCCTTTAAAGCTCTTCCCGGATCCGATGGGCCAATTGATGGGGCAGGTGCGAATGCCCAGCACCTCCTCGATCTCGCCGATCAGGGAGAAGGGATCATTGATTTCCCGGTCCATTTTATTGATGAAGGTGAAAATGGGAATGCCGCGCATGACGCAGACTTTAAAGAGTTTGATGGTCTGGGCCTCTACCCCTTTGGAACCGTCGATCACCATGACCGCGGAATCTGCCGCCATCAGTGTCCGGTATGTGTCCTCTGAGAAATCCTGGTGACCGGGGGTGTCCAGAATGTTGATGCAGTACTCTTTATAGTGAAACTGCAGGACTGAGGAGGTGACAGAGATGCCTCTCTCCTTCTCGATCTCCATCCAGTCTGACACCGCATGGCGTGCTGCTTTGCGCCCCTTTACCGCGCCGGCTAAATTAATAGCACCGCCGTACAGAAGGAATTTTTCTGTCAAGGTGGTCTTCCCTGCGTCCGGGTGAGAGATGATGGCAAAGGTCCGCCGTTTTATGATTTCGTCTTTATACTCTGACACTTTCCTATCCCCATTCTTTGTTTCCTAAAAATATTGTCTCAGCAATGTAACAGCTTCCAAGAGATCCGGCAGGAAGTCACGCGCCCACCTAGCCTGAATCATCTCATCCGGACTGCCTGGCGTATGCCCGGCGCAATTCCTCTTTCCACGCGGCAATCTGGGCATCATACGTCTCTGGCTGAATGCTCTGACCTCCGACCCGGGCATAATCCGGGAGTTCCCCCGCCGCGAGTTTCCGCGCCTCCTGGGCAGCCAGGGCGGAGACAGCGGAGCCGGTCAGCTGGGCCGCCTGGTCGAATTCCTCCGCCGCCTTGAGAAACGTATCCGTATACAGATGGGTCAGTGCCAGATTGTGGAGGATTTTCCCCCGCTCACCAGGATCCAGCTCTGCTCCCTCCCTGCTGGAAAGCAGCGCCTCATATTCCTGGGCGGCCTTCTCGTAACTGCCATCCTCCAGGTAGCCGTCCCCCTTCAGCTTCCACTTCTCAATGGGGGACAGATGCTCCATCCGCTGCATGAGAAAGATGGTGTTTTTCTGCTCATTTTCAGTATAATAATCACACGCGGAAAGGATGACGCCCACTTTCTGCTCCAGAGAGGCCTCCGATGAGATCAGTGTCTCCAGCCGGTCCGCCAGCCGCTTCTCATCGATTTCCTCCCGCAGCCATCTGCACAGATTCTGGTCGAACATCTCGTCCATCAGCACATAAATATTCTGGTACAACACATAGCAGAGTTCCTCCAAAGACCACACCCGCTGTCCGATGCGCTTCATCAGATAGGGATGCCTGGCCACGGGTCCGCTGCATAAAATCCATTTTGCCATTTTGTCTCCGCTCAACTGTTAAATTTTATTTTTCTGAATTATCTCCAGTGTTTTCCACTAATAAATGGTTACCTTCTAAATTATCTCTGGTGCTTTCTACGCTATTTTCCGACTTTCTATGCTGTTTTCCAATGTCGCACCGTTATCTAATTTTTCGATCTCGCACTGTCACGCCGGCGGCCGCATGGTGAAATTCCACCGCTTTCCCTTGGAGAGAAACCACTCGCCAAAGCCCAGATCCTCCACCTGAATCTGCAGCGTATCCGCATCCTCATAGCGAAGGGTCAGCCGGATCCGGGTCATTTTCCTGGGGCGTTTCTCCAGATCCTCCAGCTCAAATGTCTCCTGATACGTCTTATGATTCAAAATGTGCGTCATCGTCAAGGTCAGCTGGTCCGTCTCATCCAAAATAAAATCAAATTTCTTTTCCACGGTAAACCAGTTCACGCCCGCGTCACAGAGAACGGCTTCCTCCATTCTGCCTCTGTAAAAAAGCTGCATACTCACTTCCCAGAGGGCAGTCTCTTCTGTCAAAAATAAAAACTCCGGCTGATAATTCACATCTGTGACCAGCGCATTCTCCCTGGCCAGATAACAAGCCCCCCGGGCAAAAAGCATATCCCCCAGAAAAACGCGCCGTCCCTCCGCCAGCTGCTGCAGCGCCTCCATGGAACCCGGTGTCCCTGAAAAGCCGTCGCCGGTCGCATAAACCACGGTAACCTGCCTGCCATGAAAAACACGGCTTGACAATTCCACCAATGCGTTGGTAAAGGATTCCTCCGGCAACTGGGGCGGTACCGGACAAGGCAGCTGATCTGAGAAGTCCTGCTCCTCATAGATGGCTAGAATCGGTCTGCGCTTGGCGACAAACCGGTAATTGGCATACCGAAATCCCGGCGGCTCATACTGCAGCAGTCCCACCGAGCCGTTTAAAAACTCCCGCTTCTGCCTCTGCAGGAACTGCCCGAAGCTCTGGCCGTGACTGCAGAAGGAGACCCTATCCTCCAGTACGCCAAGTCGCGCGAAGGCCTCCCGCAGGCTCCCCAGAAGGGCTCTCGTCAGATGCGGTACCGTCACCACCAGACGGGCGATCAACTGCCCCTTGGATTGCTGCCGGATCGCCAGGAGACACCGGCGCAGATACCGCTCCAGCAGATCCTCCGGGGAAAAGGAATTTCCCAGCAGTGTCACATAGGTCCCGCTCTCACACACAGAGAGGAGGTCTCGCACCACGGTACAGCCAGGCAATCGCTCCGCCTCCGCTGCCTCCGCACCGAAAATCCACCGTTTGGTTTCCACCTCCACTCCCAGCAGCGTGGGAATGAACGTGCCGCTGCCTGGATCCGCCATCGGTGCCCCTGGAGCAATCGGAACGGCTTCCCCTTTTCCCTCATCGTAATAACAGATCTGCGTGCTGTATGGAGTCAGGTCCATCCCGATCAGCAGCGTTTTCTTTTGTTCCATGGTAAACCCCCATGCTTCGCGTGAACTTTCCTCATCTATTGAACTTTTCTCATCTATTTTCTTTCCTGTCACTCGTGATCGAACCTGTCACTCGTGATCGGAGGCGCTACAGCGGCTTAAAATTTTCCCGCAGCACCTGCCGCATGGCACTGTAATCCTCCACCAGCGCTTTCACCTGGGCCAAATCCCCTTGTTCCCGGGTGTAGACCAAAAGATTCAGCAGCCCCTGGAGGCTGATGGTGTCCTCTCCCTCGTAGGGGTCCGGCGATAAATGCCACAATTTCGGTTCCGTCTGTAAAGCTCCCTCTTCCGTCACATAATAGTAGAGTTCCTCGTCCGCAAAAAGGAGAAATTCTTTCACGAAAATGCCCTTATAGCAATGGGGCATTAATTCTTCCGTCATCTCTCCCATCTTTCCGATGGCGTAGTGAATGGTGATTCTCTTCTGGGGATCCGCGTGATATTCCACATAATAGCGCTGCTGGATCCGGGAGGGCAGAGGGATGTGGCGCCCCAGATCCCGGAAAAACGGCAGGATAATCCCTTTCGAGGCAAATTCATCCAGCCACAACGCCGCCGCCTTTTTTTCGTCCTCAGTCAGGGTGCTCTTCCGGCTCATCCATTTCAGCAGCGCCATCCTGCCGATCTCCATATCTTCATACAGCACACGCTCATAGAGCAGGGCAAAGAGTGCGTCATTGCCGCCATTATTCTGATAGAGATACCGAAAGCTGTAATAGCACAGAAAGGACTGCACCAGCCTGGCATTTCCCCCCTCCTTGGCGTAAGAGAGAAATTCAGGCAGGATCCGGTCGATTCCCTCCTCGGTAAAAAGTGCCCGGGTGATCTGCTCTTCCACCGTCAATTCCCGCTTGGGAGGCTTCACCGATTTGGGCAGATCCAGCTTGATCTGCTCCATAGGTGCCGCCTCATCCGTTTCCCTGGGCAGAGCCAGGGGCCGCCACAGCATATAATAAGAAGGATCCGCGTAACGAAAGCCCTCTTCGTCCTGCAGCAGAATCTGTCCATCCTCCGGCATGGCAAACCAGGCAGGTCCGGCGGAAAGGGGAATCGCCTGCTCCCCGCTCTCCTCTAACACAACGACCTGCCGCATCCTGGAATACGATGTGGTCAGCTTTACCTGCAAGGCCATCTTCTGCAGCCGTCCCAGGATCCGCCGATTCCCTTTATTTTCCTGGTACAGCCACAGGTAAAGCGGCGCTAGATTTTCGCTCATATTCTTTTTCTCAAATTGCGTCTTGGTAAATGCCATCATGGTCTGGCGATACTGCTCAAATACCTCCGGCAGATACTCCTGATTCTCATAAATATTCCGGTACAGACAAGCCTTCTTCCCGTCTGACAGCTTGCAGTCATAGCGAAAATAGGTGTAAATCGCCGTGTCGTAAGGCGTTGTCATTCCCGCCGGCATGGCGTTCATGTAGGCCTCCGGGAGCCCGTTGATGGAAAGATTCACCTCCAGCGCCCTGCCATACCAGGAAAAC
>CAZROZ010000083.1:5175-7525 GCA_964601745.1 uncultured Lachnospiraceae bacterium
AAACGCCTCCTCAGAGGTGTCTGACGCAGCGATGAGCAACCGGCAAAGTCCCTCCAAAATAGCGGGATCCTGAAATTGATGAACCAGGCGTTTCATACAGCGAATCATCCGCGGAACGGGGTGCTTGGCCCTGGGAAAGATCAGCGCAGTCTGCAGCGCCAGCTCTCTGGTCATACATTCTTTCCGACTCGCCCAGTCCAGGACGTGGACGGTAAAAGCGTCCGGCTCATTGCACAGATAAGGATATTCCGCGCAAGTCGCAGCCGCTTCATAGAGTAGAATCGGGCTGCCGCAGCCATCCCGCAGCTGATTGCGGATAGCCTTTAATTTCTTCTCCGGTTCTTCCTCATAGGCCGGATCCAGCTGCAGCAGAAACCACAGCAACATCGGATGGGGGTAGAGGCTCTCATAGGCCTGCCGGGTCTCCTCCCGCACATCCTTGATCTCATCCGGATTCTGATATGTCATTGCCCGCAGGTAGCGATAGGCAAAATAGTGGATCGGCTGATGCTTTCTCATGGCATCGGCCTTCTTCTCTTGAATCGCCAGCATTTTCTCCACATAGGAAGTCCGTCCCGCCACCAGATTGATATGAATTTCCAGCAGATCCGCGGTCACATCCTCCCGGATGTCGCTGATCACACCCAAGTCTTTGGAGGTATTGTTGACATACTCTTCCCGGCTCAGTTTATTCCGGCGAAAATCCAGATAGCTCTGCTCAATCGACAGATAATGGGCCGATAATTTCCTATTCTGCTTCGTCCTCGGGGTGCTTTCCTTGTGCACAGACACGGGGATCCGCATCACCTGCTTGGGCATGGTCAAAATCACGCAGCCAAAATGGCGCCCGCAGGGCAGTTTCCTCGGATCAACAGTGAAGCGCAGAGAATACGCTCTCTGGAAAAAGTGCTCAGCCCGGATCAAATTCTGCTCAACAGAGAGGAAATCCCCCTCCCAATTCACTTTGATGCGCCCGCTGCCCCAGTTAACCTTTTGAATGAGAATCTCCTCCTCAAAGGGCACATCCACATTCTCGTACTCGAAGGGTGCCGCGTCCACCGCAAAGTGCAGCGGTTCTTTCAGTCCGACGCCCACCAGGAATTCTTCCATGGCCAGGCCGTTATCCTCTCCCAGAAGCAATCCCCGGTACAGTGCCCTCCATCTAGGGTTTTCATAGAGAAAGACCCGTTCAAACTCCGGATCGGCGAATAACCTGCAGGCGGTATTCCAGTCAGTGCGGGCCAGGCGCACAAACTCCTTGATGTCAGAGACTTCCCGCCCGTCAATGAGCAGATAGGGCCGGACGATCTGAATCTCCACCATCACCCGGCGGGTCCCGCAGTCGGAGACAATCTGCAGCATTGTCTTGTGCTTGCCCAGCTGAAATCCTTCCGCCTGAAAGGTAAAGGAGATCTTTGATTCAGAGCCGGAAAACATCTCGTCCGGGAAAAGGAGGCACGCCTCATCCCCCTCTTCCTCCAAAAATCCCCGCATGGGCTGTCCTGTCTCATTGGTGATCACAAAACTCCCCACCAGTCGCTCCCCGGCCTGCACCCGATAGGAAAGCGTGTTGACCGGACTGCCGTCCTGTAAAAGGACAATGGCAGGATGTTCATATTGAAATACGCCTCTGCGATATCCGCTGATCTTTTTTTCCATGGATAGGGCTCCTCACTCTGCTCTTTGCTGTTCGCACCTGCTTTTGTCTCCGGCAGGGATTGTATCGATCATATCCCTGAGATCACAGTATCCTTGAGATCACAGTATCCTAAATATGAGCTTTTTGCCTCAACTGGCTCTCTTCCAAATGGTTTCTTCCCGCTATCTGGGCGGGAATCCCACTTTTTTCTGCACTTTGCGCAGGGTTTTATTCGCCATATAGCTGGCTTTTTCCGCGTTTTCCCGAATCACCCGGTCCACATAATCTTTTTCCTGATTCAGCTCCGCTACCCTCTTCTGCAGCGGCATCAGCAAATCCACCACCGACTCACCCACAGCCTCCTTAAAGGTGCCGTAGCCCTGGCCGTCAAATTCTTTTTCAATGGCATCGATCGCTTTGCCGGTCACGGCGCTGTAGATATTCATCAGATTCTGAATGCCCGGCTTGTCATCCCGGTAGATCACCTCGGCACCCGAATCCGTCACCGCCCGTTTGAATTTCCGTCGGATCGTATCCGCGTCATCCATCAGATAAATACTGCCGTTGGGATTTTCATCGGACTTAGACATTTTCTTTTCCGGATTCTGCAGACTCATGATTCTGGCGCCTACCTTCCCCACGTAGGCCTCCGGGATGGTGAACACATCGCCGTAAATCGCATTGAACCGGTTGGCAATATCCCGGGTCAGC
>CAZROZ010000084.1:0-7506 GCA_964601745.1 uncultured Lachnospiraceae bacterium
GCTTCGTGCTCTGGCAAAAGAAAGAGGGTATAGTGGTCTGTCCTCTACCCGAAAGAAGGATTTGATTACACTTTTAGAGAAGGATGACGCAAAGAAGACGGACACTACGTTAAAGTCAAAGGAGAAGGAAGAGAGGCCAAATAAGCGCACGAACGTTTCTTCCAGTCAGACAGCAGCCCAATCTGTTTCTAGTGATCCGGGGACAGCGACACAAAGCGATGCCGCATCCAACACTTCTGAGTCAAATCGATCCAATCTCTATGCAGATGTCTCTGCATCTGATCGTTCCGAAGACACTCCCGTCTATGATTCTGCTGCAGTTTATTCTTCCCAGGTATCACCCTCAGCAAGGCAAAATGGCACAGATTTTTCTACTGGGAACCGATCTGGATACGGGTATTCAAACGGGAAAGATCCTGTTCCTTATGGGAACCCGTCCCCGCAATTATCCAGGGGCAGAGAATTGAATGAACCATATCCAGGTCCCGCTCCTATGCCGTCCTATCGCACGACGGGAAGCAGACAAGGAGGCAGCATTGGACCAGATCGGGGATATCCACCTGTCGATTCTGGCGTGGATCGGGACAGACCAGTCCCGGAGCGGGAAATACGACCGCCGATGCGTCGCCCCGCAGAACAGCTGGAGGAGGCTTATGGTGACGCAGATGCCATGCCGAATCGCTATGGACCGGTGAACATGAGGAATCGGCCTGTTCCGGACCAAAGACCTGCTCCGGATGGAAGACCTGCTCCGGACGGAAGATATGGAGCGGCACCTCCCCCTCGTTATAACAATCCGTCCAGATATCCGGCAGATCGAAGTGCGCCGGCGCGAAGATCTCCTTTACCGCCTGCCTCAAATCAACGGCAAGAGAGGCCGGCTCCCGGTGCCATGCCGCCTTATCGCAATCGTCCTATGCGGGAGGAGAATTATCCGCCTTCTAGGCCAGAACGGATGGAGAGACCGGAACGGCTTCCGGAGGAACGGTACCCTGGACCCATCGAGCGCAGTGAGCGGTCACTTTACAGCGACATACCGGAGCGGGAGATGAATTCCAGAGTCATCGGGGAGCGCCCACCTCAGGGCTTGGAGATAAAAGAGAGTGCCTCCAGTGAGATAGAAGCGCTGGACAGCGGTGAGAGCAAAGAAGGCATCCTGGAAGTGATGTCAGATGGATTCGGTTTTCTGCGCTGTGACAATTTTCTACCCGGCAATAATGATGTCTATGTCTCGCCAGCCCAGATTAAGCGGTTCGGTTTAAAGACGGGAGATATCATCACGGGTCACACCAGAATCCGCAGTCAGGGGGAAAAATTCAGCGCTCTTCTCTACATTCAGAAGATTAACGGATATTCCACCAACGATGCGGTAAAGCGGGGAAAATTTGAGGAGATGACTCCCATCTTTCCCACAAGCCGGATTCGCCTGGAGACCGTCGGGGGACCGATCTCTATGCGGATGATGGACCTTATTTCTCCCATCGGAAAAGGCCAGCGCGGCATGATCGTTTCACCGCCGAAGGTGGGCAAGACCACACTGTTAAAGCAGGTTGCGCAGGCGGTGAAGACCAATCATCCCGAAATGCAGATTTTGATTCTGCTCATCGATGAGCGACCGGAAGAGGTCACGGACATTAAGGAATCCCTGGAAGGTGACAACGTGCAGGTGATTTATTCTACGTTTGATGAATTGCCGGAAAATCATAAGCGCGTGTCCGAGATGGTGATTGAGCGGGCAAAACGGCTTGTAGAACATAAAAAGGATGTGTTGATTCTTCTAGACAGCCTGACAAGGCTGGCGAGAGCGTATAATCTGACTGTAACCCCCAGCGGACGAACGCTGTCCGGCGGATTGGATCCGGCGGCTTTGCACATGCCGAAGCGCTTCTTCGGGGCCGCCCGGAATATGAGAGAGGGAGGCAGTCTGACTATTCTTGCCACTGCTCTTGTGGAGACGGGCAGCCGGATGGATGATGTGGTATTCGAGGAGTTCAAAGGGACCGGCAACATGGAAATCGTCCTGAATCGGTCGCTGTCCGAGCGAAGGATCTTCCCTGCGATTGATCTGCAAAAATCTAGTACAAGGCGGGAGGATATGCTGCTGGATGAGGACGAGTTGGATGCCTGTTATCTGATGAGACGCGCCTTAAATGGGGCAAAGAGTGAGCAGGCAACAGAGAGGATTGTGGATATTTTTGCCCGTACTAGAAATAATAATGAGTTTATTCAAGTGGTACGGAAAATGCGAACGATTGAGTGAAAAAAGAACAGTTGGAGGAAGAAAGCACACTTTTTAGCGCATTTTAAATGGCAAAAAATCAATCGAGTAGGGGAGGGCTTCCCCTGCTCGCCGTGCGGCCCGCAAGCGCTGTGCAGCAAGTATGCTGTGTAACAAGTAGCAAATATGCCGTACAGCAAGCATAACCTGCTGCAACAAAATTTCTTTCGCGGACCTGCACATAAAAGAAGCACCGGAGAGCTGCAAATAAGTAAACTCTCTGGTGCTTTTATTCATGGTGGTGCCCCATATGTGGAGCACGGGAATCTGTATTGGGTGTGCCTCCTGAGGGTCTGACAGCTAGCGGTTATTCCTCCTCTCGGAGACGGACTTTGTTGGCTGCGCTTCGCCGACGGTCTTCCTCCAGGGCGGCATAGTGTTTTCTGGTGGTATTGACATCCTTATGCCCCAGCACATCCGCTACCAGATAAATGTCCCCGGTTTCCCGATAAAGACTGGTGCCATAGGTGCTCCGCAGCTTATGCGGCGTGATTTTTTTTAGAGTTGTCACCAGGCGTGCATATTTTTTCACTAGATTTTCCACGGAACGGACATTTAACCGCTTGTTCTGCAGAGAGAGGAAGAGGGCATGCTCATTTCCAGGAGCCGGCGTGATCTTTTCCCGCTCGATCAGATATTGCTCCAGGGCGTCCCGCACTTCATCCCCAAAATAGATGACTGCCTCATAGCCGCCTTTTCTGCGAATCTTGATCCCGTTGTTATTAAAATCCACGTCTTCAATGTCAAGTCCCACACATTCTGAAACCCGGATGCCGGTACCAAGCAGCAGCGTCATCAGTGCCAAATCCCGTGTCCGCGTTTTTTCATGAAACGCCTTTTGCCTGGGAGATAAATCCTCCCCGGAGTCCACCTCATCCAAAAGCTTCGCCACCTCGTCCACATCCAGGCGGACGATTTCCTTCTCATGGAGTTTCGGAATATCCACCAGCACTGCAGGATTGGTCGTGATCTGTTCTTTTTTATAATAATAATTGTAGAAACTGCGCAGGGCGATGAGTTTGCGCTTTTTTCCACACTCATCATTCACGATCTGCTTGCCGTCTTTTTCATAATAATTCAGCCAGGAAAGATATTCCTCAATGTCGACCGCTTTGATCTGATCCAGAATCGAGATGGGCCAGTCCCGGATAGGCGTATCCCGCAGGACACTGTTTTGTTCCTGGAGAAAATGAAAGAATACCCGCAGATCGAAAGCATAGGCGATTCGGGTGCGAGAGGAGGTGGTCTGTTCTATCCCGCGGAAAAATTCTGCGGCGAAACGAGGCAATTCTTTGACCAATTCCCGCAAATGCTGTTCATTTTCGATATTCACCTGGTCGTGATAATTGCGTTCCATGAAACAATCCCTCCGTGTTTGTATCATGAGATAATGCCGCCGCCACTTTGCGTGTCAAAGCCACCTGGAGACATCTTATTTTGCCGCTGTTTTCCGCAGCGGGACTTCTTTTTGCCTTTTATTGTAGTCATTGTTGAGAACGTGTGCAAGGACTTTTTCTGGCTTGTTTTTGAGGCGTTCCAATAGCTCTTGTTTCGTTTTCAGTAATATTCATTCTTTTGCCTCAGCTTTGACATTTTCTATTACTACAATTGTAGACGATTTCTGCCTGAGAAATGTTTGAGATCGAAGGGAAATAGAGCGAGGATGGTCATTCAGGGAGCTTTTTCCTTTTTATTGCTCTTCAGGGAGTTTTTCCCTCATCATCGCTCGCGGGAAAGAGAGGACATGAATTACATGAGGAAAATCAAAACATGGATTACGTATCTGCTGGTTGCACTGTGCCTGATGAGCAGCATTTTACCTGCGTCGTCCCACGCCAGTGCGGAGAGCTACAAAATAAAAATTAATGGAAAAACGCAGATTTATAAGGATAAGAAAGCAACTGTTTACATCAATGGCAAGAAGCAATCCTTCTCCACACCGGGGATTTTGATTTCCGGCACAGCTCTGGTGGGAGCCACAGACCTGGTGAAGCGGGGCTTCGGCGGGACATATTCTTACTCCAGCGCTAGCGGCAAGATTACCCTGATCTACGGTGACACCACCATCAAATTAAAATTGGGCAGCAAGACCGCGACGGTAAACGGAAAGAAAGAGAAGATTTCCGTAGCGCCCACCAAGATCTATTTTGTGAAGGAAAAGGTCACCAAAGTGTGTGTGCCGTCCCGGTTTGTCTCTGAATCATTCGGTTTTGACTACAACTGGAACGCCAGCAAGGGACGGATTTCCATCGACACCGAGAAGAATGGCTTGCCGATTTACCAGAACGGGGAATGGACAGATTATAAGGGTCCTGTCGGAACGATAACGGTGAATGGCAAGAAAATTTCCAATGGCGGGATGCCGCCTCTTGTGATCGATGACGCCCTCATTGTGCGGGCGAAACTGGTTTTCGCCACTACCTTGGGTGCGAAATACACTTATAAAAGCAAGACCGTCACACTGACCTTCAATGAGCACACCTTTTCTGCCAAAATAGGAGAGGATACCGCGTTGGCAGACGGGGAGGAAATCGATCTGGCGACTCCCGCTGTCACAGTCAAGAATGCAGGGGGGACCAGTTACGTGATGGTGCCGGTTCAGGAGGTTGCCGCTGCTCTGGGCATTTCTGTGAAGTGCAATCTGAAAAAGGGAACGGCCACCCTCACTGGGGAAGCACAGGAGGAACCGGAGGAGGAAGATCCCCAGGAAGATCCAGACGACGATGAACTCTTCAAGGATTATAAAGGACTCCCGATTTACTATGATGGAAAATGGCATGATTATACAGGCACAAAGGGCATTGTCAATATTTACGGCAATAAGGTCAGCGCAGGAAAGATGCCCAGTATCATCATCAACAGCACTGCTTTGCTGCGGGCGAAAAACATATTCGGCGATCATCTGGGAGCCACTTATATTTATAAAAAACCGAATCTTACCTTGATCAAGGATGGGGTTACCATCGAATTTACCATCGGAAGCACCACTGCCTATGTAAACGGAATCGCCCAGACGCTGGACACCGCGCCGCGGGTGATCAAGAATAAAGAAGGCACCGGTTACACTATGGTGCCTGGCCGATTTACCGCCAATGCGCTGGGCTTCGACTATGAATGGAGTGAAGAGAAGAAGACTTCTTTCATCACAGAGCATGTGGACGCGACGGAGGACATTGAACCCAACGCCGTATTTCTTCAGCAGAGCGCAGGGGAGGAGACCAGGCGCTTGATGACACTTCCGGACAATGTGACGATCCCGGGCACAGGGACAGATATGGTCTCTATCACGGGAGTACAGCAAATTCCAAATGGAGATGGCATTTCCTACGTCATTACTGCCAGCGGGCCTCTGGGGACTGTCTACGGTTCCAAATCCGGCAGTGCGATATCCCTTGTGTTTAAAAACGCGACGGGAGAGACTTCCGCGATTTCCGGTGACGGCAATTATGTAACCGGAATCAGCCGGCAAAATGACGCGGAGCAGAACAGTCATATTCTCACTTTCTCTCTGGGCTCCATCGCCGCAGGCAAATATGAATTGACAATGTCTCCGGACCAGATGAGCGTCACGCTGAATGTCTATCAAAACCGCCTGACCAATTTCACTGCGGCCATGACAGCGGCTTATGACTATGTATTGATTACAGGTCTCTCTGCGCCGGATTATCAATATACCCACGATGGGGAAATGATGGTAGTGGTTCTGCGCAATGCCTTATCCAGTGAATTTGGTTCTGTCTCGCAGAGCGTGGGGAACAGAGGATTGATGACCAATGTCTCCTTAACTCCCAGCGGCACAGATCTGATTCTGACGGTACAGCACGGCCTTGACTGCGACGCGACGGTGCAAAATTATGGGGATACCGGCATTTTGGTGAAAATGACGGCCTCTGCCAGCACCAGGAGTAAGATTACGCTGCCGGTGGATTACTCCCAAGTGACAGTGGAAGATGATTATGTGAATCATTGCTTTAACATTATAATGCCCGGATATTACTATCAATTTTATGAGAGCAATCCTTTATCCATCTCCAACGAGATGATTTCCAAGGTCTCTGTGAGCATTGTCAATGACGATACGATAATTTCGATTAAAACCACAAAGATTATGGGATTTGAATTGACTGGAAGCGGGATGGAGTGTGAGCTGCGCGTGGGAGAACCCAGGGATATTTATGATAAGATTATTATCCTGGATCCGGGGCACGGCGGTGATCAGACTGGTGCGATCAAAGGCGGAATTTATGAGAAAAATTTGACTTTTGATATTTTATATACCAGGGCGAAGGAATATTTTGACAGTCCCACTTCCACGGTGAAGGCGTACTGGACTAGGACCGGGGATAATAACGATCGGGATCTGTACTCCCGGGCGGATATGGCGAAGGAAGTCGGGGCGGATTATTTCCTGAGTCTGCATCTGAATTCCTATACGAAATCGTCTGTAAACGGCCTGGAAGTCTATTATTCCAGTGCCAATAACAAGACCATTGACAATGGCTTATCCAGTATCAAGATGGCAAAATTTGTGGAGGAACGGCTGCCGGAACGGATTGGCATGACCCGCAAGGATAACGCAGTCCGACAGGCTGCCTATGTGGTCTTGAAGAAAAACACGGTGCCTGCAATTTTGGTAGAACTTCTGTATATGTCCAATTCCAAAGATTTGGCGCGGGTGAAGGATGAGGATTTCCGGGAGACAACGGCGGAGAATTTATACGAAATCGTGGAGGAATTGTTCGAGACATATCCGACGGGACGATGAATTTTGGAAGCAAGCGTGAGGCGCTTCAATATCTCGACACTTTTGAGACGTCGCTGCGCATGTCCTGAATTTAAAAGGATTCAAAAGATTGAAAATCACAAAAATAAAAAGGAACGGCGTAAAAAATACCGTTCCTTTTTTAATCCATATTGTACAATCATGTATTTATGTTCAGCAATTTATTTTATTTTTCCCTGGGTCGAGTATCTATACCCAGCAATTTGTTTTCCCTGAATCATGTACCTATGCCTGGGGCAATTTATTTTCCCTGAATCATGTACCTATGTCTGGCAATTTGTTTTCCCTGTAGCAGCATCGTTTTCCCCATATCCGGTGCGAAAAGGACCTATTTATTCGTTAAACTTGTGTTTCGCGAATAAATGCAGATAGACTAAGGAGGGGAAAAAGGACTTCTACCCCGGCTTGCGGGCATCTGAAAATGTTCAATCAAGCACGCGACTCA